>CAZEJA010000181.1:0-6542 GCA_964512215.1 uncultured Planctomycetaceae bacterium | reverse complement strand
CTGTCTCGGGAAGAGCTGCTGAAAATCACCACCTGGATCGATGCGAAAGGTCAGTTCTACGGCACCTACTTCGGACGCAAGAACGTGGCGTTCAAGGACCACCCCAACTTCCGCCCCGTGCCGACGCTCGAGCAGGCCCTCAGCACGCAGGCGCCCCTGCCGGATGAGAAGCGGTAGCCCCCCGGAACAGGCGTGCGTCAGTCGGCGCGGGACAGCGTCACCGTCTCGCCGTCGCTGACCGATGCGAATACGCCCGCATCGCCTGCGATGCGTCCGATGATGTTGACGGCGCTGGCGGCACGGGGGGCGCCGTCGGGGCCGGACGCGGGGGTCGCGCCGAAAAACACGCAGAACGCCCGCCCGGTCGGCCAGTATCCGAGTTCCCCGACCGCGACGTCCTCCCGCGCGTCGGGCTCCAACTCACACGCCACGCCGGTGTCGAAGTAGATTTCCTGCCCCCACGTGTTGACGGTCGCCTCGATCGGCAGGGCGTCGCAGATCAGCGCCGCGCACGGGGAGTCGTTCAGTTCCGCCTCGGCCGACACGTCGCCGGCGCGAATCGTAATGCGCTGGCCCATGGTGCGTACTCCCGGGGCGTCAGGCCTTCCGCCCGACGGCGAGGCAGATGAGTCTCTGCTCGCCGACACAGGCGACCGCGTGCGCCTCATCCGGGTCAACCAACGCGACCTGCCCGGTGGGCAACTCCGCGACGTCTGTCCCGGCCGAGACCTCGGCCGTGCCCGTCACGACGTAGTAGATCCACTCGCCGGAGTCGACCGAGAGCTTCTGGCCCGGCTCCATACAGATCAGGTCGCCCGTAAGCTGCTGCTCATGCTTCAGTTGCACCCGTTGCGGCTTTGCGGAGGCGAACCGCACCTTGGAAATGGCGTTGACAACTTCCATCGATCCCTCGCAACCAGTCACTGGTCCCACGCCCGGAGTGGGCCCCTTCCAGTACCGTTCCCTGGTCAATGCCGGACACTTGACCCCGACGCCGTCCTTCTTCGCCGCCGCAGCCAGAGCCCCGAACAGCCCAGCACCACCGAGAACCTGTCGCGAAAGAGAAGCGTCCGCTTCCCTCCCATGCGGAACCAAGAGCAATGAAGTGCGTCTAACCTGTGTGGGCGTCATTATTGCCCATTCTCCGGGCGATTTCAACTATCTTCATGATAGGTTCTTATGATGCCAACCGCTTCCGCGTACAATGCGGGAGCACACCAGGATGAGCGGATGAAGATCGCGCTGGCACAGTTCAATCCGATCGTCGGCGACATCGCGGGCAACACCGCCCGGATCGCCGAGACGATCTCGCAGGCCGCCGACCGCGGCGCGGAACTCGTCGTCTTCGGCGAGTTGTCGGTGGTAGGATACCCGCCGCGCGATCTGCTGCGCAAAGAGCGGTTCGTGGCCGACAGCGTGGAGGCCGTCGAGGCGCTGGCGGCGCAGTGCACCGAGACGGCCGCCCTGGTCGGGTTCGTCCGCCCCACCCCCCAGGCCGAGGGCAGACCCCTGCAGAACGCCGCGGCTTTGCTCGCCGGCGGCTCCGTCCGCCAAGTCCACGTCAAGAGCCTCCTGCCGACCTACGATGTCTTCGACGAGACGCGCTACTTCCAGCCCGGCCCGCCCGGCGAGTGCATCGACCTGAACGGGACGACCATCGGGCTGACCATCTGCGAAGACCTCTGGGACGCCCAGGCGCTGGGGCGGGAACTCTACGGACAGGACCCCATCGCGCTGCTGGCCGAGCAGGGCGCCGAGATCGTCGTCAACATGGCCGCCAGCCCGTTCACCGCCGGCAAGGCCGCCCTGCGGGAGGACCTCTTCGTCCGGCAGGCGAGACGGTGCGGGGCGCCGATCGTCTACGTCAACCAGGTCGGCGGCAACGATGAACTGATCTTCGACGGCGGCAGCTGCGCCGTCGCCGCCGACGGAACCGTCATCGGACGTGCGAAGTCTTTCGAGGAGGACCTGCTGCTGATCGACACCGCCGCCGAGGCGCAACGATGCGAACCGGTCGACGACGAGATCGCCCGCATCTCCGCCGCCCTGAAGCTCGCCCTGCGCGACTACGTGACCAAGTGCGGCTTTGGCAGTGTCGTGCTGGGGCTCTCGGGCGGGATCGACTCCGCCGTCGTTGCCGTGCTGGCCGCCGACGCGCTGGGACCGGACCACGTCCACTGCCTCGCCATGCCCAGCCGCTACAGCAGCGACCACAGCCTCACCGACGCCCGGCAGCTCGCCGAGAATCTCGGCGTCCACTACCGCGTCGTTCCCATCGAGGCCATGCACGCCGCCTTCGAACAGGCCACCGACGAGGTGCTGCAAGGAGGCAACGTCGAGATCGCGGGCGAGAACATCCAGGCGCGGACGCGCGGGATTCTGATCATGGCCGTCAGCAACGCCTTCGGGCATCTGCCGCTGGCGACGGGGAACAAGTCCGAGCTGTCGACCGGGTACTGCACGCTGTACGGCGACATGGCCGGCGGACTGGCGCCGGTGGGCGACCTGCTGAAGACCACGCTGTTCCGTTTGGCCGAGCAGCTCAACGCCGAGACCGGTGCACAGCGCATCCCCGAGAGCATTCTGACCAAGCCCCCCTCCGCCGAACTGAAGCCCGATCAGTTCGACGAGGATAAACTTCCGCCCTACGAGCTTCTCGACGGCATCCTTTCGCGATATATTGAGGGGGACGAGACGGCCGAGACGATCATCGCGGACGGATTCGATGCGGATGTGGTGCGCCGCATCATCCGGATGGTCGACGCGACCGAATACAAGCGCAAGCAGGCGGCGCCGGTGTTCAAGGTAACGTCCCGAGCGTTCGGGACGGGACGCCGGATGCCGATTGCGCAGCGGTACGCGCCCGAGGGAGACGCCTGACGTGCAACTGTTGTGCGGACAATGCGGAAACACGCTGGACCTCGAGGACAGCAAAGGCGGCGTGACCGTCGACTGCTGGCACTGCGGTCGCGTGCTGCCCGCCCCGCTGCCAAACCAGGAGGACTTCGAGGCCGGCCTGCCCGAGGACTTCCTCGCGCCGGATGAACACATCGGCTACGCGGAACTGGTCCGCGAGGCGATGAAGCGGAAGATCCACGTCGCCTGCGGCTCGTGCGGGCGCGGGCTGACGGTGAGCTTCGCCCTGGCGGGCAAGAAGGCCCGCTGCCCCGCCTGCAAAGACCTGATCCGCATCCCCTTCCCCGAAGAGGGAGAGGATATCGAGGTGACGGCGCCCGAGGCGCCCCAGCCGACGGAGCTGGTCCCCGAGCCCGGACGGTTCCAGCCCGCGATCGCGCTGGACGACGGCGAGGCGCTGGCGAATCTCGCCGAAGCCGCCGCCGCTTCCGAGGCCGAAGCCGTCCCCTTCGAAGCCCTCGCCCGAGCGGCGGCGGAGTTTGAGCAGGATACCTACCGCGGCTACGGCGCCGCCGTCGAAGACGAGAATCGCGACCGCCTGGACCTTCTGGCCGCCTGGACGGCGCCGCCCAGCAGCGGCGTCGACGCGCTGGCGCAGGCGGAACTCACCGAGGCGGCCTCCGCGGCGCCCGCGATCTCCCGACGGCAGCAGTTGCTGCAGAAACGCAAGAAGGCCAAGCTGAAGGGCTGGCTGGCCGTGGCGGCGGTCGTCCTGGTTGCCATCGGCGTGGGCTTCGTGGTCGGCCCCATGCTCCTGCCCAAGGACACCGGGCCCGAGGTGGCGAATCCCGGCGCCGGCAAGGGAGGCAAGAAGCCCAAACGCGTCAACCCGAAACCCAAACCGAAACCCAAGCCGCCAAAACCCAAGCCGAAGCCCCAACCCCGACCGGCCACCTGCGACGTGGTCGCCGCCTGGGCGGACCCGTTCGCGGGCGAGGGCTATGCTCCCGCGCGTCCGGACCGCGTCTACCGCAAGATCACCGCCCTCGTCCAAGCGGGCGACAAGCCGGTGAGCCTCAAGACGTACGGATCCGACGTCACGCTGTCGGTCGGGGGCGAGAGATACGCCTCGCTCGGCTCGCCCGCCAGCGCCGCCCTGCTGGCGATGCATCCCGCGCAATGGACCGTCGAGATGAAGCCCCGCGCCTCGAGGCGCGTGACCTTCCTGT
Source organism: uncultured Planctomycetaceae bacterium (assembly GCA_964512215.1). GTDB lineage: Bacteria > Planctomycetota > Phycisphaerae > SM23-33 > SM23-33 > CAZEJA01. The sequence goes on along the minus strand of CAZEJA010000181.1, from coordinate 2,457 downwards.
TCGACCTGCCCGCCGAGGCGGCTTCCTACGGGCCCGGCGAGTTGGTGGTGGAGAGCATCGCGACCATCGACGTGCCCGCCGCGGCCCCGCCGGGCGGCGACATCCCTGCCGAACCGACGAAGTTCGTCGAAGCCCCCCCGCGAAACCTCCGCCCCATGCTGGAGCACCCGGTGATGGCCGCCGTCCAGGGCGCCGTCAACCAGACGCTCGTGCTCAGCAATGGCGGCGCCGTCGTGAAGATCACCATCCCCGAGGCGTCCGTGACGGGCACGGCGACCGAGACCAGCCCCGGACACTACACCGCAACGCTCCAGCGGGACGAGGCCACCCTCGCCTGCCGCCTGCGCGTGCTCGACGCAGGTAAACGCGTGATCCTCTACCTCGCCGACGAGCCCTTCCACGAGATTGCGTACGTCCAGCCCGGCTGGCGCGAGCCGTCCCACGAAATCGTCCGCCCCAAGCCGAAGCCCAAACCCAGACACAAGCCCTCCAAGCCGACCGATCCGAAGAAGCCCGGCACGCAGCCGACCCAACCGAAGAACGGCAAGAAGCACATGCCCGACTTCGACCCCGAGCAGAAGAGCATCTTCGACTTCTGATTCATGGCGCCCCGGAAGCTCAAACTCGTCGGCTGCGAGGTCATCACTCGCGAAGTCTATCACCTCGCCGCCACCGGCCCGCACAAGGTGGACGTCGAGCTGCTCCGCAAGGGCCTGCACGATCTGGAAACGCCCGACATGGTCGCCGACGTGCAGGCGGCCGTCGACGCGGTCGACCCCGAGGCGGGGTACGACGCGATCCTGCTCGGCTACGGGCGGTGTAACGACGGGCTCGCAGGCGTCGCAGCCCGGGACATCCCGCTGGTGTTGCCTCGCGTCCATGATTGCATCAGCTTCTTCCTGGGCTCGGCCGCCGCGTACCGCGAATACTTCGACAGCCATCCGGGCACCTACTACTACACGACGGGCTGGCTCGAGCGGGGCGGCGGGCTCGACGAGGCGTCGCAGCCGGGACAGAGAACCGAGGGCGTGATGGCCCGGCTGGGACTGACCGAGTCCTACGAGCAGCTCGTCGCCAAGCACGGGAAAGAGAACGCGGACTTCATCGTCGAGTCTCTGGGCGACTGGCGCAAGAGCTACTCGCACCTGCTCTACATCGAGATGGGCGTCTGCGACGAGACGCCCTTCATCGAGGACGCTCGCGGCCGCGCCGAGAAGAACAACTGGGAGTTCGAAATCCGCAAGGGAAGCCTGGAGCTTCTCCGCAAGTTGCTGTGGGGCGAGTGGGACGACGACTTTCTGATCGTCCAGCCCGGCCAGCACGTCGTCGCCCGCAACGACGAACGCATCCTCGACGTCGAGGGACCGGCGTAGAGGTGTATTACACGGCGCCGACGGATTTGGCGAAGTCCGCGAATTCGCGCGGGTCGGTGATCTTGCCGGTGACGGCGCTGGCCGCCGCGGTCAGGGGGCTGGCGAGGTAGACGCCCGCATCCTTGTGTCCCATCCGCCCGGGGAAGTTGCGGTTGGTCGTAGAGATCACCTTCGCGGGCTCGTTCGCCCGCCCGAACGTGTCGGCCGGTCCGCCCAGGCAGGCGGCACAGCTCGCCGGACCGATGCGACACCCCGCGGCGGTGAAGATCTCGCGCAGGGACCGATCGTCCACGTTGCAGCGGTCGAGGTCGGCGTCCACTTCGGTGGTGGCGGGCACGATGAACGTGTCGATCCGCACCTCGCGCCCCGCGAGGACCTTCGCAGCCGCGATGAAGTCCGTCGTCTTGCCGCCCGTGCAGGACCCGATGTACGCGCGGTCGAGTTGCACGTCGCCCAGTTCGCGGGCGGCGGCGCGGTTGTCCGGTGAGTGCGGCTGCGCGACCGTCGGCTCGATCGAACCGACGTCGAACTCGAACGTCTCGATGTAGGCGGCGTCGGCGTCGCTGCGGACGACCTCGAACGCCGGCGCATCGGGGTTCGCCCGCTCGGCGACGTACTGCAGCGTCACGTCGTCCGGCTCGATGATGCCGTTCTTGCCCCCCGCCTCGATGGCCATGTTGCAGATCGTGCACCGCTCGTCGATGTTCAGCCCCGCCAGCGCTTCGCCCGCAAACTCCATCGCCCGGTACGTCGCGCCGTCCACGCCGATCTCGCCGATCACGTGCAGGATCAGATCCTTCGCCATCAGGTGCGGCGGCATCTCGCCGTGGAACGTGAACTTCATCGACGCGGGCGCCTTCAGCCACAGCTTGCCCGTGCCCATCACGAACCCCCCCTCGGTGTTGCCGATGCCCGTGGCAAACTCGCCAAACGCCCCGTGCGTGCAGGTGTGACTGTCCGTGCCGAGCAGCACCTCGCCCGGTCGCGCGTGCCCGTTCTGCGGCAGCGCCACGTGGCAGACGCCGCGATACGTCGTCGCCTCCGGGTCGTCGTACGGCGAGGGGATGCCCTCGGCGTCGGGGTC
>CAZEJA010000180.1:0-6549 GCA_964512215.1 uncultured Planctomycetaceae bacterium | reverse complement strand
GCGCTTCGACGGCCTGCGCGATACGCGCCAGCGTGAAGGTCCGCACCAGCGGGCGGACGAGCAGCGCCAGCGCCGCAGCCACCGTGACGCCCAGCACCGCCCCGCTGAGGGCCCACCGCATCCAGTCGGCGAAGAGCATCACGCTCGCATCGATCGCCATCGCGCCCAGCAGCGCCGCGACCAGGACGGCCGTCACCGCGCAGAGTCCGCGGATCACGATCACGGTCCGCACGCGGCGGATCATCTTCCGCAGCGACCGCAGGATCGGGTCGGGAATCCCCTGGACTGTCGACGCGCTCAGATTCGTGGTCGTCATGCCAAACCTTCCTTCTTCCGCACCAGCCACTCGGCGGTGACCAGCAGCACCATCACCACCAGCAGCGGCCAACTGTTCCAGATTTCGACCTGGCGCCGTTGCGAGAGCACCAGTTCCGCCTCGCCCAGCGCGCCGAGCAGTCGCCGCGCCTCGGGCGGGTCGCTCACCTGCCCGCCTGTCAGCCCCGCCAGCCGGCCCAGCAGGCCCCGGTCCGGCGTCAGCTCGATCTGCTCAATCGACGTGGCCGGATCGACGGAGAACTCGGTGGCCACCTTCTCTGTATTATCGCGGGCGAGAAGCCGCCGGGCGACCGGAGCGTCGAGTTCGGCCTGGTAGGTGGCGCTCGGCAGCACGCCCAGATCGCCCTCGTACATCCCCGCGGAGTCTCGTACGTACTGCAACGTCTTGCGTAGAATCACTTTATCGCCGTCCAGGACCTTGACGGCCACCTCGTCGCTGATCAGCGGGCTGAGGTCTTCGCGGACGATCTTCGCCCGCACGCGGACCCGCTCGTCCGGGCGGTAGCGCGGGCGGTCCGTGCCGATCCGCACCAGCGGCGTGCCCGCGGGCAGCTTCTCCGACGTCGCCCAGCGGAGCACCTGCCCCCAGAACTTGTGGTGGTGCGTGTCGCCCACGCGATATCGCAGGCGCCACGTGCGGTCGAAGCCCAGCATCAGCACCCGCCCCCACGAGACGGTGTGGTGCATGATCAGCGCGTTGCGCCGCTCGTACGCGCGGCGCAGGGCTGCGATTTCCTCCGCCGCCGCGTCGGGGTCGGCCTTCATGAAGGCGGGCGCCTCGCCCCCCATCGCGCAGGCCAGCACCGTCGCGGCGGGCTTGGCCTCGACGGTCGGGTGACGCCAGTAGACGTCGGGCACCGACCGCCACAACGCCAGGTTCTCCTCGGCGTCCACCTTCTGGCGCATGATGACGCTCTCGCGCCCCGCGGAGGTCAGCAGGATGCGGAATGCCTCGCGGGCATCCGCCGGCGCGGCGGGCGCCGCGGCGAACGTCGCGGGCGCCAACTCGTCCATCGCCGTCCCCCCGAAGGCGTGGGGCATATATCGCGGACCCGCCACCAGCACCAGCGCCCCGCCGCGGTCGGTGACGAACTTCCGGACCGACTCCAGGTGGGCGCCCGTCAGGTGCGCGGGCGCCACGTCGCCCAGGATCACCACGTCGAACTTCATCCACTCGGCCTCATCGGCGGGCAGGTCGGTGGCTTCATCGCTCTTGTTGGCGCCCGAGGCGGAGGCGGGGATGCGCTTGCGGGGCTCGGCGCCCTCGATGCGGTCCGGCTCGAACAGCACGTACTGCAGCGCCACCGACCGGTCGCGACCGGTGAAGAGATTCTTGAGGTAGCGGAACTCCCACCGGGGGCGCCCCTCGACCAGCAGCACGCGGGTGGGCTCGTCCGTGACGCTGACGGTCAGCGGGTAGGTGTTGTTGGCCCGGAAGACCTCGTCGTCGAACTTCTCGAGTTCGACGCGGTAGCTGTGCAGCCCCACGGACTTCGGCTCGTCGGCGAGCTGGACGCGCGTGCGGAACGTCTCGGCCGGCACGCGGACGGTCCGGAAGTCGACGTTCTTCTCGCCGTCGAACAGCGTCACCCGCACGCTCTGGCCGGCGAGCCCGTCGAGCTTCAGCTCCGCCGTCACGTACATGTTCGTCTTCTCGAAGACGGTTTCCGGCGCCTGTAGCGCGACGATCGCGGCGTCGCGCGGCGGACGCGACCCGCCGAGCACCACGGGGCAGATCGGCACGCGCTGCGTTCCGAACTGCCTCGCGAGCCTCTCGACGCCCTCCGCCCCGTTGTGCCTGCCGTCGGTCAGGACGATGACGCCCGCGAGCTGCCGGGCGGGGAAATCGCGCCGCACCTTCTCCAGCGCAGCGCCCAGGTCGGTCCGGGCCCGTTTGGCCGGCTGGGTCGTCGGCGCCGTCGTCGGCTGCGTCGCGGGCGGACGCTCCGTCAGGCCCGACGCGCCCGTCTCGGTCGCCTCCGAGGAAAACGTGTAGAGCTTGACCTGGTAGTCCTCCTGCAGGTCGGCCAGGAACGACGCACGCGTCTCGCCTTCCTCGCTCGGGCGGTGCAGCAGGACGTCGCGGGCCAGTTCGTATCGCGTCCGTCGCGCGATGGCATCCACCCGCGCCCGGTCCGCGGGGGCAAGGGAGGCGTAGAATGCTTCATCGAGCTTCTCGCCCGCTGCGCGGATCTTCGGCAGCGACTCGGCGACCGTCGCAGCCGACACCTGCACGCCCGACAGGAGACTCTCGCCTCGCCCCGCCAACTGGTCCGACGCCTTGCGCTCGGTCCAGGCGGCCGCGTCGACGAGGCGCTGACGAACCTGAACGGTCAAGCGGGCCTTGACGTCCGCCACCGCACTGCGTGTCTCATCCGGGATGGCGCCCGCTCCCATCACGGCCGCCAAGGCCTTCTCCGGAGCCTCCAGCGCATCGAGGGCGTCGGAGAACACCTCGTGAAGCGCCTCGCGCCTCCCGCCCAGTTCCTCCTTCCCCTCGGCTTCGTCGGCTTTGACCACCGTCGCCAGCCAGTCGGCCTGGGCGGCCAACTCCGCGTGCAGCGTCGTCAACTCCCGATGCACGACCTCGAACCGGTGCGGGCGGCGGATGTCGGAGAGCATCTCCGCGATGCGGACCTTCTCCGACGCCGTCAACTGCCGCTGGGACAGATGCATCGAGGCGGAATCGTCCACCAGCACCGCGACGTACCGCTGGAGGCGCTGCGACAGCTCGAGCGAATGCACGGGCTGGATCAGCATGACGAGCACGAGCAGGATCACGGCGACCCGCAGCGACGCCAACGCCAGACCCGTTCGCTTTGAGACGGTCTTTCGCTCCAGTGCGTACAGTGCGAGCACGAGTTCCACGGCGATTCCGCCTGCCAGCGCGAGCGGCCAGATCGGCCAGTTCGTCACGAGCACCAGCGCTCTGAGCAGAACCTGCGCGGCGGCCATCAGCGCCGCAGCCCCCACAACCGACCGCACGCAGAAGGACGCGGCGCGGCGCGCGGGCGTCGTCCGCCAGATCGGCCAGCGGTGCAGCGCCCACCAGGCCGCCCCGGCCGCCGCGGCCAGCAGCAGCACCACGACCGTCGGGACGTCCGGCGGCAGCACGTAGTAGGGCAATGCGGTGGCGGTCATCATGTCATCGCGTCTCGCGCAGGAGCTTCACTCGGGTCCAGCATGTCGCGCGCATGGGCGCGGAAGGCTTCGATGTCCACCGTCTCGACAGCGAACGAGACGGTCTGGATGGCGTGGCTGCGTCGCTGGACGGCAATCCAGCGGGTCAGGAAGATCTCCCCGAGCAGCCCCAGCAGAGCCGCCAGGGCGAGCACCTTCCACAGTTCCTCGCCGGGCACGGTTCCCGCGACGATGGCGGTCAGTTCATCGATCGTCTCGGCGGGCACGATCTCGACGTGCTCGCTCACCGCGCCCAGCGCCTCGCCCGGCAGGCGGGTCAGGAGGCTCTCATCCGCCCTCGCCAGCGCCGCGAAGGGCAGGGCATCTCCCTCGGCCGACATCGGCGGGTACGCCGCAGCCAGGCGGGCGGGCAGCTTGAAGCGATACAGGCCCGGCTCGTGCGTGGCGTCGAAGCGGAGGCGCAGCGTCTCGTCGGCGCCGAGGATCATCCCCGCCGCGCGGCGCCCCGAAGGCGTCACCACGTCGACGATGCCGCCTTCGATGATCTCGCGGGGCACGTCGTTCGCTTTCGCGCCGGGGCGCAGCGTCAGCTCCGCCGCGACTTCCGCGCCGCACTCGACGTTGCCCTCCGGCGTGAGCGGACCGGCCAGGTAATACGCCAACTCCTGCATCATGGGCACGAAGTTCTGCATCAGCGGGAGGTTGCCGTCCCGCAGGTCCAGCGACACCGCCGTCACAATCACGCGTCCCTTGCCGACCTCCCGCTCCACCATCAGCGGCTCGCCGCTGTCCAGCAGCGCCGCGACGCGAACGTCCGGGTCCATCTCATCGGCGGCCAGACGCCAGTATGCCGTTACGCGCGCTGCCGGCAGATCCGAATGCCCCTCGTCGGCGACCAGCGCCAAGGCTGGATGGGTGAACGTACGGACCGCCGGATGGGCGGGGTCCTTCTCGACCGACCGCCGCTCGACCAGGCGGGCGGGCACGATGGGCCTGCCCGCGAGATCCTCCCACTCGTTGTAGAACGTCCGCACGTCGCCGGCCTCCGCGGCGCTGAGCTTGGCCCGCTCGCCCGGCGCGATCAGCAATCCCCCGCCCGCTGCGACGAAGCCGGTCAGCGCCGTCGCGAACTTCGCGGGCAGCTTCGGCACGTCGGCGAGGATGACCACCGCGTAGTCCCGCAGGTTGTCCACCGACGCCAGGCGAGCCGCCAGGACGACGCGCGGTTCGATGAGGCGTCCGAGGATGTCGTCCTTCCGCCGGCGCCGCGGTGCTGCCGTGCCGTTCTCGGGCGGCGGCGACAGCGCGACGTCGATGTACGCCGCCCCCTCCAGCGGGCGGGCCTCGCCGGCCCCGTCGACGATCAGGACCGGGAGCTTGTGCAGCACGTGCACGACGCGATGGGAGGTGTCGTCGTCCGCGAGTTCATCCGCTCCGACGAGCTTCGCCGTCACCACGCGCGGACCGGGGCGCGGGAAGCGATGCGAGAAGTTCACCGTCTCGGCCGCGTTCGGCGCCAGCGGCTGCAGCTCCCGCTTCATCGCAGCCAGCCCGTCGACCGACAGCTCCACCGTCAGCCCCTCCAGGGGCACGGAGCCCGTGTTCATCACCTTCACATCGATCTCGACGGGACGATCCGTGCCGATCAACTTGCGCGACAGCGTCACGTCCGTGATCGCGGCGTTGCGGAAGGTCTCGGGCATCGCGAGGCGCCGGCAGACCACCTTCGGCTTCGACGGCAGGTTGTCCAGTCCCGCGGCCAGGAACCGCCACCGCGCCTCGCTGCGCAGATCCCACCCGAGGTCCTGGGCGTCGGTGATCAGGACGATCTCCTTGCCCGGATTGTGCCCCTCGGCCAGGGCGGCCGTCGCGGCATTCAGGGCTTCCAGCACGCGCATCGACCCGCCGGTCGCCTTCAGGTCGTCCAGGGCGGCCGCGATGTCCTTGTCGGAATTCGTCGGTGAGGGCAGCACGGGGTGCGGCACGGCCCCCGCGACGAGCAGGGCGATTGCGTCGTCGCTGCGCCGGAGTTCGACCAGCGTCCGGGCTTCGTCCACCGCGCGGGCGAAGTTCGTTTTGCCCTCGACCTGGAGTTTCATCGAGGCCGAGCCGTCGATGAGGATGGCGATGTCCCGCGCCCCCGCGCCGGACGACCAGCGCCGCAGTTGGGTCCAGTGCTCCGTCGCCGCCGACCACCCCGCGACACCCAGCAGCCCCGCCGCCACGCCCAGCAGAATCCACCGCGCCCGCCGGAGCGTCCACATCGCCGCGGCCACGCCGATGCACATGGCCGCGATCAGCACCGCGGGAACGACGATCGGCCAGGGGACGGTCGACCGGGCGGGCAGGAACGGCCGCGCCATCGCGAGCACCAGCAGCGCCACGATCAGGCAGCGCAGCGCCATCAGGATCATCTCCTCGATCATGATCCGCCGGTTCCGCGACGCCAGCGACGCCAGCAGAAACTGCATCGCCCCCCAGTCCACCATCTTCGCCCGCCGGCGATTGAGCAGGTGGATGATGATCGGGATCGACACGCCGATCAGTCCGAACAGAATGGTCCAGTTCAAGAAGGTCATAGGAAAGCGGTGGGCGAATAGCGATTAGCGAATAGGGGACGGAGGCAACGGGGAACGGGCAACAGGCAACGGGGAACAACAACGGCGGGAACGGGAGGCCGAGGCCGGTGTCGGGCCTGCACGTGGAAGCGACTCGAGTTGTCTGTGCATTGCGGGGTCATAGGGTTTCAGAATTCGAGAGGCTCTCGATGAGTTTGTGCAGCATGGCGGCGCACTGGTCGGTTTCGCTCCAGATCGGAGACACGGCCGATTCGTCCAGGAACTCCAGATCCACGGCCAGAATCAACTGCGTCTGGATTTCGTACAGGCTCCCGCGGGCGGTCTTGAGGAAGCGGATGTAGTCCCGACGGCTGCCTCGCCCGTATCCCTCAGCAATGATCGACGGGACCGAGACAGCCGCCCGACGCAACTGCGATGTCAATCCGTGAAGTTCCTCGAGTTTCCTTGAACACCGCCAGCACCAGTACCACCCAGCGCCGTGATCTTGCTCACG
>CAZEJA010000179.1:0-6606 GCA_964512215.1 uncultured Planctomycetaceae bacterium | reverse complement strand
CAAGTACGGCAAGATCGACCACGCCGTCGAGAACCTCGTCGAGATCTACCAGGGCTGCCGCGTGAGCTACGAGGGCATCGGCACGCCCCAGCCGACCGTCGGACTGCCCAAGGCCACCGCATCGGCGCCGGGCAAGGGACGCGACTTCAAGCAGTACAACAAGGGCGTCTACCGCAACGCGCTGCGGAACGGGTACAAGCTCGGCGCGTTCGCGAACTCCGACCACATCTCGACGAACACCACCTTCGGCGCGGTGTTCACCGAGTCGTTCACACGCAAGGGCATCCTCGATGCCCTCAACGCCCGGCGGACCTTCGGCGCGACGGACAAGACCTTCGTCCACTACACCTGCAACGGGCACCTGATGGGCGAGATCTTCACGACGAGCGACAAGCCGACGATCAAGATCAGCGTCCGCGGAACCGCCCCGCTGCACGCGGTAACCGTGATCCGCAACGAGATGGACGTCCAGCGCTTCGCCCCGAAGGGCAAGAAGGACATCGACGTGGAGTTCACCGACTCCGATCCGATCAAGGGCGAGAACCGCTACTACGTCCGCGTCGAGCAGACCGACGGCAACATGGCCTGGACGTCGCCGGTGTGGGTGACGTATACGAAGTAAATGTCGAATGCTGAATGTCGAATGTCGAAGCATCCCGCAGGGCGAGCGACACCGTTGCTCGCCCTGCTTGCTGCGCGGCAAGAGGCATGTTGAGGTCTCGTCCGCTGTGGGGTAGGGTGAGGGTTCCGGCGTCGGGGTTTGGGCTTGGGAGCACCGCCCGGCCGGTGGATTGGATTGCTGGCTCCCAGTGAGGTGCATCATGCGAAACGCTTCTCCCCTGCTGCTAACCGCCCTTGTCACACTCCTGCTTACCACCACAATGTCCGCGGCCGTGCCTGTGGCTGCGTCGCTGGCGACGGACGGTATTCAGGAAGACTTCCCCGCGATATGCCTCGACGGCAAGGGCGCGCCGTGGGTGGCGTACGTCGAGTGGGACGGCAAGGCGGACCGCCTGAAGATCGCCCGGCGCGACGGGGCGGGCCTGAAGGTGACGGCCACGCTCGCGGGACCGGGCATCATCCATCGCCCGGCCATCGCGTGCGACGGGACCGGCGCGATCTGGGTGGTCTGGTCGCAGGTCAACGCCAAGGACGTCATGGATCTGCACGCGCAGTGCGTGGTGGACGGAAAGGCCCGCGGGAAGCCCGTCACGCTGGCGGCCTCTCCTGCGAGCGATGTGTTCCCGGATGCGGGTACGGATGCCGCGGGACGCGTGTGGGTGGCGTGGCAGTCGTTCCGCAACGGGTATGGCGACATCTACGCCCGGTACTTCGATCCGTCCGCCGGGACATGGGGCGAGGAGATTCAAGTCACGTCCAACAAGGCGGGCGACTGGGAGCCTCGGTTGGCGTTCGCGGGTAAGACGGCCGCCATCGTGTTCGACAGTTCGCGTAACGGCAACTTCGACGTGTATCTGGCGCAGATCGCGGGCGGCAAGGTGACGCTCAAGCAGATCACGAAGACCCCCTTCTATGAGGCGCGGGCGTCGATCGCCTCCTCGCCGGACGGCGGGAGCTACTGGATCGCCTGGGAGCGGGGCAAGCAGTTGTGGGGCAAGAACAGCCGGGGCGTCAGCGGCTCGACGGGCCTGAACGCGCGGAAGGCCGTCGACGTCGTCCGGTTCGACATCGCCTCCGGGACAATCACGCCGCTGGGCGACCCGTCGGCGGCGCTGAGGGCCGCCGCGCCCGCAAAGGCGCAGCCGGCAGATCCCAGGAAGGGCAAGAAGCCCACGAAGGCGCCGAAGGCGGGCGGCGGCGTCCTCAATCTGCCCGCGATCGCCACGGACAGCGCGGGCAACATCTGGCTGGCCTGCCGTCGAAGCCGCGGCAAGCTGTGGACGATCTCTCTGGTCAGGTACGACGCGAAGCGAAAAGCCTGGTCCGCGCCGGCCGTCCTGCCGGACAGCAGCTTCAGCGAGGACCGCCGCTGCCAGGCCGCCCGAGACGCAGGCGGCGGGGTGTGGCTGGCCTGGCCGTCCGACAAGCGGACCTCCAATCGCGCGCAGGTATGCGGCATCTACCTTGCGAAAGTGGACGCCTCGCTCGCACTCGCCGCCCTGCCGACGACGGGCCCCGCCGCCACCGCGACGGCCCCCGCGCGTGCCCTGCCGGCCCGTTGGGGCGACGACACGCCCGAGCGGACGCGCGCGGACCGGCACGTCTGGAAAGTCGACGGCAAGACGTACTACCTCTACTGGGGCGACTTCCACCGGCACACCGATATCTCCAACTGTCGCGTCGTCGAGGACGGATGCATCGTCCAGCAGTTCCGCTACGCCTACGACATGGGCAAGCTGGACTTCCTCGGCACGAGCGATCACACCGACGCGGGCAAGCCCTACGACCCCTACGAGTGGTGGTGCAATCAGAAGCTCGCCGACGTGTTCTATACACCGGGCTTCTTCAACTCCTTCTACGTCTACGAGCGTGAGCAGAAGTGGCCGTGGGGGCACCGCAACGTGATCTTCCCCGAGCGCGGCGGGCCCATCGTCTACATCAAGCGGGCGCTGTACAAGTCGATGCCGTGGCATGCGGAGCTTCCGGCCGCCCCGGGTGATGGCGCTATCACGCCGAAGGAACTGTGGGCCCTGCTGCGTAAGAACGGCAAGGACGTGACGATCATCAGCCACACCGGCGCGACGGGCATGGGCACGGACTGGGACAAGTACGGCAAGATCGACCACGCCGTCGAGAACCTCGTCGAGATCTACCAGGGCGCGCGTGTGAGCTACGAGGGCCTGGACGCGCCGCAGCCGACCGTAGGTTTCCCGAAGGGCAAGAAGCTCCAGGAAGATGCGCACGGGTCGGTCAAGACCAGCAAGGGGTTCGGCAAGTACAACAAGGGCGTCTACCAGAACGCGCTGCGGAACGGGTACAACCTGGGCGTGTTCGCGAACTCCGACCACATCTCGACGCACACGAGCTTCGGCGGGGTCTACACCGAGTCGTTCACCCGCAAGGGCATCCTCGACGCCCTCAACGCCCGCCGGACCATCGCCGGCACGGACAAGATCTTCATCGAGTTCACATGCAACGGGCATCTGCTGGGGCGGATCTTCGAGACGGCCGACAAGCCGACGATGACCGTGCGCGTGCGAGGCACGGCCCCGCTGCGGGCGGTGACAATCGTTCGCAACGAGATGAACATCCGGCGGGTCGTGCCGAAGACAACGACGACCGACCTGGACGTGACGTTCACCGACGAGGAGCCGCTCAAGGGCGTCAACCGGTACTACGTCCGCGTCGAACAGGTCGACGGCAACATGGGCTGGGCCTCGCCCGTGTGGGTTACCTACGGCAATTGACGATTGTCGATTGCCGATTGCCGATTGCCGATTGGCAAGCAGGGCGAGCAACACCGTTGCTCGCCCTGCTTGCTTACGGACGTTGGGAGCGATCCGTGAAGAGGCGATCGACTTGCGAGGCGTTCAACTGCTTCGTGATGGCCGAGTCGTACAGCGTGCGGATTTCGGCATCCGAGAGCGCTCGGTACCAGGCGGCGAAGTCGTCGATGGTTCCGTCGAAGGAGGCGAACTTCCCTTTGCGCGTTTGGCCTTTCCAGACGGGGCGGTGCGAGCCCCCGAGGGAGAGGCCGTAGATGCCCATCTTCGCGGTGATCCTGGTGCGGGCATGGACGCTCGGCGCCCAGGGGCGTTTCGCTCCGTCGACGTAGACGCGCAGGTCGGCGAGGGTGCGGGCGTCGGGAGCGACCACGAGGGCGGCGTGATGCCACTTGCCGTCGTTGAGCTTCCCGGCCGCGACGTCCGACTCGCCCGCGCTGGTGCGGACCACCAGCGTCCCGCCGTGGAGGGCGAGGTCCATGAAGCCGCCCCCGCCCCACTTGTTGCCTTTGAGCCCGCTGCCGCCGCAGATCAGGTTGTACTCGCCCGACGCATCCGTCCGGAACCAGATCGCCAGCGTCCGCTCCGTCCTGTCGAAGAAGCCGAACGGACCGGTCCCGTGCACGTCCACCACGCCGCCGCTGGAGAACGTCAGGCCCTTGCCCAGCTTGCCCTCGACGAGGCGACTGCTGCGCGTGCGTGCATCGTAGGTGCAGTCCAGCTCACCATGATTGAGGATGGAGGGGGGCTGTCCAGACTTGCCCGGCCTGAACGGCGTGGGAGCGATCTTCTCGAAGGGGTAATGGATGAACACGGCCCGGATGTCGAGCGGTTTGAGCACGCCCTTTCCTCCGACGAAAACCGTCTTGTCGCCTGATTTGTCGAGCGTGACCCGGTGCTCTTCGTGCAGCGGGTCCGCCTTCGGGCGGCCGTCCGCGTCAAGCTTGCGGTCGAACGTCTGGAACTCCAGTTTGTCGTCGTGCACGGTGATCTTCGTGGGCATGTTCCGATCCGTCACGATCTGGACGACGTCGCTTTGCGGGCCCTTGCTGATCGTCGTCGCGTGCACCTCGCCCGCGAAGTAGAGATCGACGCGGTGCTTCCGCATGGCCGTCCACAGGTTCGACCGCTCGAACTTGTCGGCCATCATCATGCTGCTCGACTGTCCGCGAATGGGAGGCAGGGCCGGCGTGTGGGCCTGCACGAAGATGTACCGGACGCTCGTGTCCGCCCGCCCGGCTGCGAGGACCTTCTCGAACCAGGCCAGATGCTTGCCGGCCACGTCCGGGTTCACCGAGCCGTGACGCGGGTGAAGCCGGTCCCCCACGCCTTCCTGATGGAAGATGTCCACGATGACGAACAGCACGTTCTTGTGACGGACCGCGAAAGACGTGTCCTGATACTTCGTGCCCGTCGGCCGGGACGGAACGCCGCACACCTTCTCCGGCCACAGCCACCCGCCCCGGTCATCCATGTTGTAGGACTTCCCGAAGATGGCCCGGTGATACGGAACGCACCTGGACCGTTCGCTGCCGGGGGCCCAGTCGTTGTCTCCGATGCCGTGGTCCCCGACGCACACCCACAGCCGATCGACCCCCGCGGCCGCGAAGTTGTTCTTCATCGTGCGGTATGTCTTCTCGCCAAGGCGATGGATGGCCTGCTCGATCGTCTCGCCCTTGACCAGCGCGCCGCTCTTGCGCAGGGCGCCCATCGTCCAGTGCCCGCTTCCCATGTCCCCGGCGATCAGCACGACGTCGGGCTTACAGGCGACGGTCCCGGCAATGAGGCGCTTCTCGGACTGCTGATTCCGCTGGAAGTACGTCGGGTTCTTCGACACCACGCCGCCCTCTGCGGAATGCCAGTCGGCCGCACTGACAATGACCCAGGGCTCGTAACGTCCGTCGTCGGCATGAACGCCGGCGGTCAGGCACAATACGACACAGAGACAGATACCGTTGATCTTGTTCATTCTGATTCCCTCTGTGGGGGTGGTTCGCACGGGGGAGGCTACAGGTACGGTTCGGACGGTTCGGGGATCGCGGTGGTCACCGTCGCGTGGATGACGGGGATGGACGGGTCGATCTTGCTGTCGAACTTGATAATGCCCTCGACGCGGACCCAGGCGCCGGCTTCGAGTTCGACGGTCGGTCGCCGCGCGACCTCGACCGCGACGGCCGTCGCATCGGCGATGCAGCAGGTCACCACCAGCCGGTAGATGTCAAAGCGTTCGCTCTTCGCGCCGTTCGGCAGATCGCACTGCCCGATCACGGTGACGAAGGTGCCTTCGAGGTCCTTGGCGTTGCCCTCGCCGGCGGCATTGAGCACGTCGAGGATCGTCGGATTGGTCGGCAGCGACGCCTTCCCCCCGCCGGCGCCGCCCGTGCCCGCGGCCTTGCCCCCCATCACCCACCTGACCGCCTGCTCGAGCGGCACGTCCCGCGCGGGCCCGCTGATGCGGCGCTTCCGCATGCCCTCCGAACTGTACCGCGTCGGCGCGACGACCACGCCCAGAACCATCGGCAGGATCAGGATGATCACGCAGGCCGACAACGGAACCTGCCAGGCGCTCTGCTCCTCCAACTCGCCGGAGCGGTATCCCTGGAGGTGCGCCCGCAGGCGCGCGATGACCATCGCCAGCAGCGCCCCGGCGGCTACGATCGACAGCCAGATGTAGTACGACGCCACGAAGTACTTCACCCGCCCCGTGAAGAACGAGACGGCGAAGAAGACCGCCACCAGCAGAATGGTGATAATCTCCGCCCACGGGGCGATGCGCCCGGGCTTGGTGCGGGCGGCGTCCTCAACGGGTTGTTCGTTCGTGTTCATGCGCGCATTCACCCGGCGCCCAGTCCAGCCAGCCACGTCGACAACATCGGAATCCACTCATAGCCCGTGATGCACAGGATGCCCACCAGCACGGTGGTCAGCACGCTGATCGCGATGATGCCCCGCCACTTGAAGAGCGTCGTGAACATGACGATCAGCTTGACGTCCAGCATCGGCCCGAGCACCAGGAACGCCATCTTCGCCGCCAGCGGGAAGGCGTAGAAGCTCGTCGCGACGAATGCATCGGCTTCGCTGCACAGGTTCAAACCGAACGCGAGCACCGACATGCTCCCGACGGCCGAGAAGCGGTTGGCGGCGAACGGTTCCATCGCGGCGCGGTGGAAACCGCTGTTGACCAGCGCCGCCAGCGCCGTGC
>CAZEJA010000178.1:0-6629 GCA_964512215.1 uncultured Planctomycetaceae bacterium | reverse complement strand
GTATCAAAAAGGCTCTTTTTCGCGAACGTCATAACTGAGGGAGCCGGGACTCGAACCCGGAACCTACGGCTTAAAAGGCCGTTGCTCTGCCAATTGAGCTACTCCCCCCGGTGAGGTCAGTCTTCCTGGATTTCCTTGGTCTTGGTGGCCAGGATGTCGGTGACCTTCTTCTCGTATTGATCGGTCAGCTTCTGGATGTCGCCTTTGGTTTTCTTGCACTCGTCCTCGGTCAGCTCGGAGGCCTTCTGCTCCTTGTCGGCCTCCTTGTTGCCCTCGCGACGGGCGTTGCGGATGGCGACGCGGGTCTGCTCGGCCATCTTCTTCAGTTGCCCGGCGATCTGGTCGCGCCGCTCGGTCGACAGCGACGGCACGGACAGGCGGATCACCTTGCCGTCGGAGTTCGGCGTGATGCCGAGTTCGCTGGCCTGGATGGCCCGCTCGATGTCCTTGAGGCTGGACGGGTCGAACGGTTTGATCAGGATCAGCGTCGCATCGGGCGTCGAGATCGTCGCGAGCTGCCGCAGGTCGGTCGGCGAGCCGTAGTAGTCGACCTTCAGGTGGTCGACGAGCCCCGTGGAGGCCCGTCCCGTGCGGATGCCGCGGAACTCCTCCTGGAGGTATCCGACGGCCGACTCCATGTGCGTTTCCACCTCGAGCAGGATATCGTCAATCGCCATGCCGAGTCTCCCTTTTCGTCTATCCCGTGACACGTGTGCCGACGTTCTCGCCGCGGACGGCCTGGGCGAGATGTCCCGCGTCGGCCATCTTGAAGACGATCACCGGCATGTGGTTCTCCATGCACATCGAAATCGCCGTCAGGTCCATCACGCCCAGCCGGTCGGCCAGCACCTGCTGATACGTGAGTTCATCGTACCGTTTCGCATCGGGGTTTGTCACCGGGTCATCGTCATAGACGCCGTCGACCTTGGTGGCCTTCAACAGGACGTCGGCGTCCAGTTCGACCGCTCGCAGCGACGCGCAGGTGTCGGTGGTGAAGAACGGGTTGCCCGTGCCGGCGGCGAGCACGACGACGCGGCCGGCTTCAAGGTGCGCGATCGCGCGGCGGCGGTCGTACGTTTCGCAGACGCCGGACAGTGCAATGGCGCTGAGCACGCGGGAGGGCAGGCCGGTACTTTCGAGCACGTCTCGCAGGGCGAGGGCGTTGATCGCGGTGGCGAGCATGCCCATGTGGTCGGCCGTCGCGCGGGCGATGCCGCCGCCGTCGTCCTTCCCGACCAGTTGCGCGCCGCGGATGAAGTTCCCGCCCCCGATGACGATCGCGACCTGGACGTCCATCTCCCGCAGGGGAGCGAGTTCAGCGGCGACGGCTGCCGCGGCGGCCGGGTCCACGCCGCTGCCGCCGGGCGAACACAGCGTCTCGCCCGACAGTTTCAGCAGCACCCGGTGGTATCGCGGTTCTCTTGCCATGCCGCCTGTGGGCCCCTCAGGACCCGATCGCGAATCGGGCGAACGCCGTGACGGCAGCGTCGCCGAGGATCTCCTTGACCTTCTTCTTCTCGTCCCGCACGTACGCCTGCTCGACCAGCGCCAGCCCGGCGAGGAACTTGCCCATCTTGCCGGCGACGATCTTCTCGGCGATCTCGGGCGGTTTGCCCGACTCGATCGCCTGCTGCGTGGCGACTTCCTTTTCCTTCGCGACCAGATCGGCGGGCACGTCCTCGGGGGTGATCGCGACGGGATCGGCGAAGGCAATGTGCATGCACAGACCCGCCAGCGACTCGTCGTCGATGGGCTGGCTGAGCGCGACGAGCACGCCGACCTTGTTGTTGTGGTGCAGGTAGCTGCCCACGCAGGGGCTCGACAGCTTCATGCCGCGCCCGTAGCTCATGTTCTCGCCGATCTTGTTGAAGCACGCCTGCACCGTGCCGGTGATCTCGTCGCTCGCGGCGACCTCGCCGTCGTTCCCGGCGGCGGCCAGTTCGGCGACCTGCGCGACCATGCTCTGGAACTCGGCGTTGCGGGCGCAGAAGTCGGTCTCGCAGTTGATCTCGACCATCGTCGCGGACGTCGCGTCGTCGTCGGCGTGGATCGCGATGAGGCCTTCGGAGGTCGCGCGGGCGGACTTCTTCTCGGCCAGCGCCACGCCCTTGGCGCGGAGCACGTCGGTGGCGGCCTCGACGTCGCCGTCCGCCTCCTGCAGCGCCTTCTTGCATTCCATCATGCCCTGTCCGGTTGCGTCGCGGAGGGCCTTGACCATTGCGGCAGTGATATCAGCCATGATTGCTCCCTGGTATTCGTTCCGCCCATGGGCGGGGTGGATTCGGTCGATGGTGACGCGAGGGGTCTGCTACGTTGCCTCGGCCGGCGGGGCGGCTTCCGCGGGGGCCGGCTCGGGGGCGGCAGGGGGAGGCGTCACGGGCGCCGCGGGCTCGGCCGCGGGCGCTGCGGGTTCGACGGCAGGCGCGGTGGGTTCGGCTGTGGGCGCTGCAGGCGCTGCGGGCGCTTCCGCCGCGGGGGCGGGGGCGTCCTCGGCGCGGGCCGTCGTGGGCCTGGCGCTGCGTCGGCGCGGCTCGGCAGCGGGCTCGGCCACGTCGACGGCCGCCTTCGTGCGCGACCCGACGGCCACGCGGACGGCCTCGCTCAACTGCCGAAGCACCAGGTCGATCGCCCGCATCGCGTCGTCATTGCCCGGGATCGGAATGTCCACGACGTCCGGGTCGGAGTCCGTGTCCAGCAGGCAGACGACCGGGATGTGCATCTTCCGCGCTTCGCGGATCGCGATAATCTCGCGGCGCTGGTCGACGATCACGAGCGCGCCGGGGAGCTTGTCCATCTTGCGGATGCCGCCCAGGTTCCGGCGGATCTTCCGCATCTCCCGCCGCAGCGAGGCGCCTTGCTTCTTCGAATACGTGTCAAGCATGCCGTCCGTCTCGAGCTGCTCGAGCTGCTCCAGGCGCCCGATCCGCTTGCGGATCTCGTTGAAATTCGTCAGCGTCCCGCCCAGCCAGCGGTCCGTCACCCAGTGCATCTGGGCTTCCTGCGCCTGGTCCTCGACGCTCTTGCGGGCCTGACGCTTCGTGCCCACGAACAGGATGTCCTTGCCCTGCGAAACCACGCGCGAAATGAAGGTCTTCGCCAGGAGAATGCCCTTGAGCGTTTCCTTCACGTCGATGATGTGGATCAGGTTGCGGCGCCCGAAGATGTACGGCTTCATCTTCGGATTCCAACGGCTGGCGCGGTGTCCGAAGTGAATCCCCGCGGCGATCAACTCTTGTACCAGTTCTGATGCTGCCAAAACATGCACCTCCACCTTGCGTTGGTCGGCCTTTGTACCCGCCGCTCGGGCAGGCTCGACGATGCGAGGTTGCCTTTTCTGATGGCCTTTGATATCCGTGCGGTGAGGGTAGGGACTCCCCACCCATGCCGCGAAGCATCGCAGGTTACCGTTTGTATGCCCGTGAGGTCAAGGGGTTTGCGAAAAAAACGCCCGCAGGGACCGCCCGAAGCCGGTTGGGGACGGCAGATCATAGGGTAGAGGTGAGAGGCGAGAGGTGAGACTTCGCGAAAGGTCCGCCGTTCTACCCTCTACCCTCTCACCTCGATCGTCCGGCTTACCGGCGTCGGACGACGGCCAGCCAGTCCTGGTCCCGGTCGGCGGGGGGGGAACCGAGGTCGGCCGATCCTCCGCCCTTGACGTGCTGCACCGAACCGGTCTGGAGCTTGCCGCCCTTGCGGGGATTGAACCACTGCACCATGAATGTCCCGCCGACCTTGCCGAGGTCCAGTCTCGCCGCGCCGCCGTCGGGCAGATACACGAGGTACACCGAGCCGGGCTTGGCGAGGCAGTAGGTGCGGCTGCTCTTCTTGGCCGAGTTCACGCGGGCGTCCGCGTTGGTCATCTCCCAGAACGGGATCTTGTTGTCGCGGAAGAACTCCAGGGCGTACCGGCAGTAGTCCCAGAACCGGTCCCGGCTGCGGTAGTCCTGGCAGGTCAGGTCCGAGTGGGCGTGCTTGTAGCCGAAGTAGAACTCCAGCCCCGCGCCGCCGGCCAGGATGTTCCCCCACAGGGCGTTCTTCCGCCCGTCGGTGTGGCTGGCGCCGGCGTCGCTGTCCGGCCGCAGTGCGTGCTGGGCGTCGCCGGGCTCGTCGCAGGCGACGACCCACGGCTTGCCCGCCTTCGCCGAGCGGTTGACATACTCCAAGGTCCGCCCGTGGACGTTCTCGAAGTTCGGGCGGTTGGTCTGGAGCGAGTAGCCCGTCAGTTCCGACTTGTCGCCCAGCAGATCGTCGGGCGCTTTGCCGTTGTGGATCACGATCAGGTGCCGGTACGGGTCGTTGTCGTGGAAGTACCTCGCCATCGCCTGCCTCTGCGACGTGGACTGGTTGACCTTGCCCAGCGCCCCGTTCTCCTCGCCGAGGTTCCAGTTCAGGGCCAGGTGATGGGCGAACCGCGCGATCAACTCGCGATAGTAGAGCTTGCGCTGCGGCCCGAGGTCGCCACGGTCCAGCAGCATCTCGTTCTCCGTCTCCTGTGTCTTGAAGTGCAGGTACATGCCCATCCGCTCGCCGTGGGCGAAGGCGATCTCCCACTGGTCCAGACGCGAGCAGTCCAGGTGCAGGCGCTCGCCGTAGGTCGTGTAGGGGAAGACGTTCCGGTCGTCGCCGCCGATGTTGAGCGTGAGGAATGAGAAAGCGTTGAGGCCTTCGGAGGCGAGGTAGTTGATCGCGCCGATCATGCCCTTGCCCTTGCCGCCGCGCCACGTCGGGTCGCCCGGACGCCAGTCTTTGACGTGGGGCTGCCACGACTTGACGAGGTTGTCCTTCTGGCCGTCGCTCTTGAACGCCCCGTCGAAGTCCCGGTAGGCCAGGAAGTTCTCGGGCGCATCGGCGCCGCACTTGAGGAAGTACTCGCCGCTGCCGGCGAATCGCAGGTGATGGGTGCCCACGTACTGCAGCCTGCCCTTGCCGCGCAGGTCCACGCCTGTCTTGTCCGTCGCCTTGACGACGAACGAGCCGGTCTTGCCGTCGCAGTTCGCCACCGGCGAACCCGCTGCACTGCTCACCGCGACCTGCTTGCCCTTCACGAAGGACACACGGTACGTCCATGTGCCCGTTTTGTCGGGCGACACGTGCGCCCGCCACGTCGTGCCCGACTCGGCCGACGTGTTGGCTGCATTGCCGTCGGCGGCGAAGTAGCCCGGCACGACGTACCTGGGCGAGCCCGACTCGTGCTGGAAGGTCACGGTCATGCGGTAGTCGAGGAACGGGTTGGGGGCGTTGTCCCGCTCATGCGCGAACGGCCCATCCAGCGACCCCCCGACGGTCGTCTTGCCCGAACCGTCCGGTTTGCGGGGCAGGACGAGCGGCCCGCCGGATGTCGGCTCCGGCGCTGGTGCGGCGGGGGCCGCCGGTGCGCCGGAGAACACCAGCATCCCGGGGTCCTTGGCATTCGACGGTACGAATGTCACCTTCGCGATCCGGGCGCGGCTGTACTCCTCGCCGTCCGCCGACGCGGTCCACGAGCGCACTCCCAGGCTAGCGTTCCTTCCGACGGGAACGTTCGGCCAGGTCCGGGTGTACTTCGGGCCTTCCTCGTATGTCTTGCGGGCCTGGGGGCAGATGAAGGTTCCCACGCTCTTGCCCGCGACGAACAGTTCGAAGCGGCTCTTTCCGTCGTTCTCGCCGACCGCATACAGCGTCACGTGGTATGTCCCGGCCGGGATCGCGACCTTCGCCTTCGCCGCGGCCGACTTGTGCTGTTTCGGGTTAATCGCCAGCCACTTGCCCCTGTCCAGGTAGTAGTTCGTGCCCTCGATGTCGAACTGCCTCGCCCCGACGACCACTGACCGGGCGGGGAGATTGCCGGTCGCACGCGTTGGTTCCGGTGCCGGTGCGGCTGGCGCAGCAGGCGCTGCGCTCGCGTCCGCCGCGGCGAACGGCTTGGGCAGCCTGCCCTTCTTGACGCGCGACGCGGGGCCCGGGCCCGTCACGGAGGCCTTCTTCTCCCGGATCATCATCCACTTGTCGAACTCCGTGCCGTCCTCCCGCATCGAGAACGAAATCACGTGCTCGCCCGGCTTGTCGACGTGGAGGAACAGCTTGTACGGTTCCCCTCCGTGCTTCTTGGCCGTCCGCTGCTTGCTCCCCCAGACCCATTTCCGCTTGCCCGTCCACTGCATCCGCTGGCCCGTCTCCGGCCACGTGCCGTCGATGCCCACGTGCATGCCGTTGTCCTCCGTGCCGGTCGAGAAGATCCTCGCCCACACGTAGTACTTGCCCGGCGTGTTGAAGTGCACCCGGTAGTGGAGCACCGCCATCTTGCCCGGCTGGTTGACGAAGTTCTGCCCGCTGACCAGCTTGTCCCCGTGGGTGCGGCGGGTGTCGGGCAGGATCTCGACATACGCGCCGCCGCTGGCGTCCGCGAGATGCGGCGGGTCGCCGTCGGGGTCGATCTCCGGCTGCTGGTCCGGCGTGAAGACGTACCAGCTCCGGACCTTGTTGAGCGTCTGCTTGGCGAAGTGCTCCGCCTCGACGGCCACCACGCCGTCGACCTCCTCGAACACCACGTCCTGTTTCACGATCGGCTGGCGAGCGTCGGGACTCGCCGCCCATGTCGCGGTGAATGCACAGAACAACACGAACATCGATGCAACCGTCACTGACCTGCT
>CAZEJA010000177.1:0-6652 GCA_964512215.1 uncultured Planctomycetaceae bacterium | reverse complement strand
AGTGGCCGTCGCGTCGCAGTAGACCGAGACGATCACCCCCGCGCCCGACCAGACCGAAATGGACATGGCCCAGACCTGGGCGGCCACCGCGGCGTCCATCAAGGCCGTCATTGCGGAGGCGGGCATCGACCCGGCCGACATCGCCGCCGTCGCGTGCACCGGACACGGCAACGGGCTGTACCTGGTCGACGAGGCCGGCGAGCCCGTCCGCAACGCCATCGCCTCGTCCGACTCGCGGGCGCGGGCCTACACCGACCAGTGGGAGGCCGACGGCGTCGACGTGGCGATCCGCCCCAAGACGATGCAGGCGATCTGGCCCGCCCAGCCGAACGCGCTGCTCTGCTGGCTGCGCGACAACGAGCCCGAGAGCATCGCCCAGGCCAAGTGGGTCTTCATGTGCAAGGACTACATCCGCTTCAAGCTCACCGGCGAGGCCTACGCGGAATTGACCGATATGTCGGGCACGAGCCTGATGAACGTCGGCACGTGCGAATACGACGCCGACGTGCTCGAGGCGTTCGGCATTCCGGAAATGCAGGAGTTGCTACCGCCGCTGAAGCAGTCGGCGGACGTGTGCGGCAAGATCACCGCCGCGGCGGCCGCGGAAACCGGGCTCGCGGAGGGCACGCCCGTGGCGGGCGGCATGTTCGACATCGACGCGTGCGGGTTGTCGTCGGCGATCACCAACGAGAGTCAACTCTGCATGATCCTGGGTACGTGGGGCAACAACCAGTACATCTCCGAGACGCCCGTCGTCGACGAGGCCGTCTTCATGACGAGTTGCTACAGCATCCCGGGCTTCTACCTGATGCTGGAGGGCAGCGCGACGTCGGCGAGCAATCTGGAATGGTTCATCGCGGAGATCTTCAAGGCCGAGGCGGCCCAGGCGGAGCGGGAAGGCAAGAGCGTCTACGACGTGCTGAACGCGCTGGTCGCGGACACCGCGCCGCAGGACAGCAACGTGCTCTACCTGCCGTTCCTGTACGGCAGCAACGTCGACGCCGACGCGAAGGCGTCGATCATCGGACTCACCGACCGCCACACGGTGGGGCACGTGGTGCGGGCGGTGTACGAGGGCGTGATCTTCGGGCACATGACGCACCTGGAGCGGTTGCTGAAGTTCCGCAAGATGCCCGAGCGGATCCGCCTGTCCGGCGGGGCGGCCCGCAGCGAGGTCTGGGCGCAGATGATCTCGGATGCGTTCGGCGTGCCCGTGGAGGTCCCCGACGGGACGGAACTCGGGGCGCTGGGCGCGGCGATCTGTGCGGGCGTTGCGGGTGGGTGCTTCGAGAGCTACGACGCCGCCATCGAGTCGATGGTCCACTTCCAGCGCGAGTACCAGCCCGACCTGGCGGCGACGGAGGTCTACAAGGCGAAGTACGAACGGTACAAGAAGGTCACCGCCGCCCTGGACCCGGTTTGGAAGGAGATTGTCTGACGCGGTAACGCATGTCGGACAAACCGGTTAGCGGGAGATTGAAGATCTCCGCTACTCTCCCAGACAGATCAGCTTCCCGTTGCGGAGCGACAGGTAGATGCGCCCGCCCGCGGCGGCGGCGCCGTTCCACACCGGCGGGGCGCTCAGCGCGCATTCGGCGATCGTCTTCCCGTCGTTGGCGTTGAGGACGGCCAGCGTTCCGCCCGCACGCCCCGACAGCGGCGCCCAGGGGTCTTTCTCATCAAACTTGTCCATCGCCCCGGCCGCGATCAGCGTCTTGCCGCCGATCACCATCGCCCACGGGACCAGCGGGAACTTGTCGATCCGCCATGCCGTCGGGGCCGGAGGCTGGAGGGTGCGGGCGCCGCCTTTCTTCCTGGGCTTGCCCTTGCGGTCCGGGGACCTGCTTGCGCCCCGGGTTTTGGTGGAGAACAGCAGACACCCGCCGACCTGCAGGTTGGGGTTCGCCAGCCAGCTCGGGCCCTTGCCGTCCAGCCCGGTAATGCGGTCCCGGTACCCGCCGGCCGGGATGTGGAACGACTGGTTGTTCCTCCCGGACTTGTTGGCTGCGGCTACGAAGGCGCGTGTCGCGTCGAAGGCGATCAGGTTGCCGCTCGCCCGCCCGGCGCTCGACCGGATGTGCCAGAACGCACGGTGGAACCAGCGGTCGTTGAAGAATCCGCCATCAACCGTCAGTTTGGGCTTCGCCGCGGCCAGGTCGACCGGGCCCACGCCCTCGGGGGCGGGAGAGAGGGCGAGGTCCCTCTCACGGACGAATACGCCGCTTCCGTCCGAAACGAGGATGTCCGCCAGCCCGGCTTGGGGAAGGGCGCCCGAAGTCTTCGTGTCGGTCTGCGTTTCGTGGATCTGCTTGCGGTCGAGGACCTTGCCGGTGGCGACGTCGACCGCGCAGGCGTACATGCCCGTGTCCAGCAGGCTGGACCGCCCGGCGACGAAGTAGGCGGTTCCGCCCGCGACCAGCACGCTGCCGTGTACGGGCCAGACGCTCTCGATCTGCTCGAACGCGACGACCTGCCGCTCGGCGGGCGCCGCACGGAGGCGCCAGACCAACTCGCCGTCGGCGGCGCGGAGGCAGTACACCCACCCGTCGCGACAGCCGAACACGACGTATCCGCCGTGGATCGTCGGCGGCGAATCGACGCGTCCCCCGGCTGTGAAGGACCAGGACTTCTTGCCGTTCGCCGCGTCGAAGGCGTGGACCTGGTGGTCGTCCTGCGTGGCGCAGAAGACCGTTCCGCCCGCGACGACGGGGGCGGTAAGTCCACCGCCGACCGGCACTTCCCACGCGGGCTTCGGCGAGGTGGGCAGCGTCGTTGTCGCGGCGCTGGACCGCATGGCGTCGTGACGATACGTCGGCCAGTCGTCCTCGCGGACGGCAGTCTCCGAGGCGCGGACCTTCCCGTAGGCGGGGCCCTTTTCAAGGGGGAGCGTCTTGTCGTCGGAACGACCGGGTCTGCTGGTCGGTTCCGCCGCCGACATCGCGTAGAAGCCTCGCGGTTGGAAGGGCATGTAGCAGCGACAGTGGTCGGGCGGGCGGTAGAAAAGCCCGTTGGCCAGCACGTGCCCCTGCCGGCACGCCGTGCGGGCCCAGTGGTGCAGGATGACCTCACCCGTCTCGAGGTCGACGAACTCCGCACCGCGTCGCCCGAGGACGGCGTATTTGGTCGACGCTCGGTTCGGGTAGCAGCGGTGGTGATGGCCGACTTTCAAGGCCTTGACGATGGAATGGGTCTGCCGGACCTCGCCCGTCCTGGCGCCCAGGCCGATCAGCGTCATCTCCTTCTTATCCGTAATCCAGATCAACCCGCCGACACCGAGGACGTCCGGCGTGTCGAGGTACGCGATCGGCGTGGCCGCCGCATGCCGCCAGACCTCCTTGCCCGTCTCGACGTTCAGCGCCTGCACCACGGCGCCGCCCTCCGTCTTGAGGCCCCTCGCCCCGGCCGGGTGCAGGATGTACAGCATGTCGTTGTGGTAGATGACCGCCTGCGTGTTGGCGTTGATGAGCTTGTGATACAGGTTGCCGACGTCCAGAGGCTTGGACGGCGGGACCGGAAGCCGCGCCCGCTCCGTGCGCCAGATCTCCTTGCCGTCCGCGATCGCCAGCGCGATCACGTCCTTCTCCTCGATGAGGAACACGCCCTTGGCGCCGACGGTCAGGTTCAGATGGCGCATCGAGCCCAGGCGGTCGGGCTTCATGGGGTTGCCCAGGAAGGGACCCGCTTTCCAGAGGAGCTTGCCCGTCGCGGCGTCGACGGCGTGGACGTGTTTCTGCGACGGCGGCGGCGGGTCGGCCGGCGGGGCGGGCTTGACACCCTCGCCGTCCCACGGCTTCTGCGGGCGGTCGTTGACGGCCAGGTACAGCACGCCCTCGCGCAGGACGAACTCATCCGTGTACTGCGTGCCTTCGTAGGTCCGCACCGTCTCGCCCGTTGCGGCGTCGAGGGCGACGACGGGTCCGTTGAAGTCGAGCGTCGCGTAGACGCTCTCGTCCGACGCGACGAGGCGCTTGCGGACGTGCAGTGGGTGGTTGAACCGGGCAGCGTGGCCTTCCGTCCAATAGCTCCACGCCCGCGAGCCCCAGGCGCCCATCTTCCGCTTCCACAGCAGCACGCCGCTGAAGGCGTCGCGGGCGACGATGTGCCACTGATCCGGCATGCCCGACCAACCCATCGGGGCCTCGTCGATCGAGTAGAACATCCGCCCGCCGCCCGAAACGATCGTCGTGATGGACGGCACGATGCCGTGATGGCGCTGGAAATTCGGGCCCGAAATCCACTGCACGCGACGCGGCGGGCCGACGAGTTGGTCCTGCGAGACCATGTTCCCCTCGGCCGAATAGCGGAAGTGCGTCCATTCGTCCATCTCCGCCGGGCGGGGTTTCACGGTCTTCGCCCACTTCCCGCCTGACTTCACGTAGGCCACGCCCTTGGGGGCCAGCACACGCATCACTTCGCCCATTGGAACGTCGCCGAGGTCGTCCGAGACGAGCAGGTTGACCAGGCCCTCAGCGTAAGGCAGGCGCTTGCCGTCAAAGCTCGCCACCGACACCGGCCCGTACAGCCCCAGCGAGCGAATGTGCTTCCGCGCCGCGGCGACCTTGGCGGGGTCGGCGTCGAGGCCCTGAACGAGATAGCTGTCGCTGCCCCGCAGGGCGGCCGTCAGCTTCCCGTTCCCACAGCCGACATGCACAACCAGTCCGCCCTTGACCCCCGCGGCGTCGAGAAACTCGCGAGACGTCTGTGCAGCGGCGTTTCCTGCGGCGATCAGTGTCGCAACAAGTAGAATCCCCACGTTCGTCGATATCCGAGTTCGGTTTCTCGCGGCCATGAAATGACTCCTGTTGTCAAGTGCGCATCTGGCTGGGAACGAACACGACCCCCAGGGGGCCGTGCCGCCCGGGCTACTGCGGGACGGCGACGTCGTTCAGGGCCTGCTCGATTTCCTGCGTTCGCCTCGCATCGTCCCAGTTCAGGACGGGGGCGAGGATGTCGGCGAGTTCCTCGATCGCCACCCGATCGGCGCGTCCGAGGATGGCGATCGTGCTGCGACGGCAGATCAGATCGGTCAGGTGGACGACGTGTTCCGTGGCGGCGATCCGTTCGATCTCGCCGACGGTGTACTCGGGCAGGGCGGTCAGGGGCGTTTCGGTGCCCGCGGAGGCGGCGTAGCCCTCCGCCGTCGTGCCGTAGCGGCCGAGCAGTACAGCCACTCGCTCGGCGCTCAGGCCGGAACTGTTCGCGACGCGGTCGATCCACTCGCTCCTGCTCTGCTCCTCGGCGGGATAGTCCCTGCCGCCGCCGATCGCGAGGTCTTCCGTGCCGCAGGATCGCTCGACGCCGAGACGCTCCAGCACCGTGTCTCCCGCCTGTTCGGCGAAGGCCCGGAATGTGGTCCACTTTCCGCCGACCATGCTGTACACGGGGAAACTCCGCGATTCATCGGCTTCGTCGACGGGCAGGCTGTGTCCGCGACTGACCGTGGCCGTCACGTCGCCGCCGGCCGCCGCCAGCGGGCGCAGGCCGCAGAAGGTGTATACGATATGCTCGCGCCCGACGTGGATGTCCGGGAACACGTCGCGCAGCGTCGAGCGCATGTAGTCGATCTCGTCGGCCTCGCAGCGGAAGTCGTCGGGGTCGTCGATACGGATGTCGGTCGAGCCCATGATGATCCGATCCCCGAACCTAAAGGCGATGCACACGCGCCCGTCGTCGTGCTCGTAGTACACCATCCGGTCGCCGAGGGCGTCGTAGAGTTCCGGGCAGTCGATCACCAGGTGCGAGCCCTTGGTCGGGCCCATGTAGTGCGTCTCCAGGCCCAGATCGACGTTGGCGGTGTCCACCCACGCGCCGGTCGCGTTGACGACGATCTGCGGGCGAACCGTCAGGCACTCGCCCGTGACCTCATCTCGCAGCGTCACGTCCGCACCGTCGGCGCCGGCGG
Organism: uncultured Planctomycetaceae bacterium; assembly: GCA_964512215.1. Classification (GTDB taxonomy): domain Bacteria; phylum Planctomycetota; class Phycisphaerae; order SM23-33; family SM23-33; genus CAZEJA01. Next base: position 750 of record CAZEJA010000177.1, on the reverse strand, counting down.
GGCGGACGTAGTTCAAGACGCGACAGGCGGCCTTGGCGGCCTGTCCGTCCTGGAGCATTTCGATGCACAGGCGCTCGGCCTGGCTGACCTGGGCGTCCCAGTATGTCGCGGTTGCCACGATGTTCGGGTTCAGCCCCGGAATCTCCACCAGTGACCTGGACTTCGACTGGAAGAAATGCTTGGGCGTCTTGCGGTTCTTGCGGGTGACGAAGTCGTAGAACGTCAGGCCGAATTTGACGATCAGGCGCCCGCGCCCGGCGGGCCTCAGCTTGAAGCCGAAGAACACCAGCGTCGACTTCACCAGCCCGCCCAACCAGGAGAACAGCGGGATCGACGTCTTCAGCGGCGAGACGTAGTGGGGGGCGTTGGTCAGCAGGCGATTCCGCTCGGCGAGCGATTCGCGAACGAGACGGAACTCGCGGGTTTCGAGGTATCGCAGCCCCCCGTGGATCATGCGAGTGGCCTTCGAACTGGCGCCCGCGACAAAGTCGGCCTTGTCGACGAGCAGGCAGTCGACGCCCTGCAGGGCGAGTTCGCGGAACAGCCCGCACCCGTTGACCCCGCCGCCCAGGATCAGCACGGAGACGTCGGGGTGGTTCCTGAGATGCTCAAGTGTGGCGCGTCGATCGTCTGTTTCAGATGGGTTCATACGCTTGGTTCCACACTCAAGAGGCATAGGGCACGCAACTCCGCTGTGTTAGCTTGTCCCCATGCGCTGGACAGTTTCCGACCCGGAATAAGGTGGAACCG
>CAZEJA010000176.1:0-6658 GCA_964512215.1 uncultured Planctomycetaceae bacterium | reverse complement strand
GGGACGGTTCGGCTGGACTCGGGCACGGTTCGCAAGGCGGTCTTCGAACTCCACGAGCCGGAGTTCCGCGGGCGTCAGAACAACGGGGCGGACTTCCGCCTGTGCACGGCCGGGAAGCTGCTCGTGCTGGGCGTGACCGTCTCCGCCGCTCCCCCGAAGGACTTCGGCAAGCTGAAGTCCGGCGCGGGGCGGCAACTCGCCCGGATGGTCTCCCCCCCCGCCGGCGTGGAGATCACCTTCGGTGGGCACGATGAGTTTGACATAACCGCCACCGGCCGGTGGCGTAAGCAACTCGACGAGAACCTGCCCGTTCTGCGAACTCTCGGCGCGACGAGCCACGAGACCTATGTGACTTGGCTGGCGTCGCAGCCGATCCGAGATCGCTGGGACTGGTCGCATTACGACGCCTGCGTCGCTGCCCACGAAGCGGCAGGCCTCAAGTGGGTGCCCTTCCTGATCCTCGGTCCGTCCTACACGCTGCCGAGATGGTTCTACGGGTCCGACGAGCACGTGGGCTATCGCTGCCTCGCCCACAATGAGGAGACCGCCATCCAGACGCTGTGGCACCCGAAGCTGCCCGGGCGGGTCGAAGCGTTCCTGGAAGCCTTCGCGAAGCAGTACGGGCGGCGCGGAGTCATCGAATCTGTCCTGCTGGGCATCACGGGCAATTACGGGGAGGCGATCTACCCCGTTACGGATGGGACCGCGAAGTCCTGGACATCCCGGCCGCACGGGCCCTACCACAGCCATCCCGGCATGTGGTGCGGCGACCGGTACGCCCGGGCGGACCTGCGGAAGTGGCTGCGGCGCAAGTACGGTTCGATCGAGAAGCTCAACGCCGCCTGGCGAACGAAGCACCACGACTGGAACACGATCCAGCCGGCTGCCCAAACGCCCGCGACGGCGACGCGGGCGTGGCTGGACACGGTCGACTGGTACCGGGGCGCCATGACCGACTGGGCGGAATTCTGGATCCGCACGACCCGCAAGCACATGCCGGCCGGTACGGAGATCTACCTGTGCACCGGCGGCAGTGCACCGCCCTATCACGGTTCGGAGTTCGGCGTCCAGTCGAAGATTGCCGCGAAATACGGTGCGGGCATCCGCATCACGAATGAAGCGAGCGACTACGCCCTGAACTTCGCGATCACGCGGTGGGTCGCGTCGGCATGTCGACACTACGGGACGTTCTTCGGCCACGAACCCGCGGGGGAGGTCGACGCCATCGGCGTGGTTGCGCGAATCTACAACGCCACTTGCTCCGGCGCGAAGCAGTTGCATCAGTACCCGCCGAACGTACTCGACGCGCCCGGCGCGATGGCGAAGTGGAAACAGTACGGACGATTCATGAAACTCCGCGACCCTCGCGTCGAGGTGGCCGTCTGGTATCCGAACCGGATGATGGACCAGCAGGACCAGCGCGTCCTGCCGCGGTTGAAGGCGATGCGGGGCGTGTGCGACTACGACATCGTCGACGCCCGGATGATCGCGGACGGGGCGATGAAGCGATACCGGATTCTGGTGGCCCTCTCGGACGGGCCGTACGAGGCGGAAACGCTCAAGCGGGTCGACGCCTGGGTGCGAGGCGGCGGATCGCTGTATCTGCCGAGCTTCCCCAAGGGCGGCGTGCGGTCCGTCGAGGGAGACCGCAGCGTCTCCGCCGCGTGGGCGAAGCTCGATACCGTCCGGCGGATCGACACTGACGCGGATCTGACGCGGTACACCGCCGCCTTACGACGCGACTTGCCCTCCCGCAGCGTGCTGGTAACTGACGTCCCCGGCGTCTACGGGACGACCTTCCGCGACGAAGGCATCCTGCTGCTGAACGTCAACGGCGTCGCGAAGACCGTGACGATCGGCGGACGGAAGATGTCGCTGCCGCCCGTGTCGGTCACCGAGGTGAAACCAGAAGGGAAACGGAAGCCATGACACAGCGAAGCAGTCGTCGAGCGTTTCTGAGAACTGCGGGAGTGTCGCTCGTCGCGCTCGGTGCGGGGCATCTGCACGCCGCCGCTCGTCCGTCCGCGAAACCGCAAGCGGGGAAACCGAACTTCATCTTTATTTTCTGCGACAATCTGGGGTACGGCGACATCGGGTGTTTCGGGTCGAAACGGAACCGCACGCCGCATATCGACCGCATGGCGGCCGAGGGAACGCGGCTGACGAGCTTCTACGTCACCAGCGGCGTCTGCACGCCGTCGCGGTCGAGTCTGATGACCGGATGCTACCCGCGCCGCGTCGGTCTGCACAGCGGCAGCAAGGGCGGGCCCGTCCTGTTCCCCGCCGACACGCGAGGCCTGCATCCGGACGAAGTCACCATCGCTGAAGTTCTCAAGGAGCAGGGCTACGCGACGGCTTGCTTCGGCAAGTGGCACCTGGGCGATCAGCCGCAGTTCCTGCCCACGCGACAGGGCTTCGACACGTACTACGGCATCCCGTACAGCGACGACATGACGGCCGACAAGAGAGGACGCGGCTTCCCACCCATTCCGCTGATGCGGGATGAGAAGGTCGTCGAAGCCCCTGCCGACCGCAACACGCTGACGAAGCGGTACACGAAGGAAGTCATCGACTACATCACGACGAATCGCGACCGCCCCTTCTTCGTCTACCTGCCCCACGCCACCCCCGGCAGCACGCGCAGCCCGAACGTCAGCGATGAGTTCCGCGACCGCAGTAACAACGGGCGCTACGGCGACTCCGTGGAAGAGATCGACTGGTCGACGGGTGAGATCCTCGCGGCCCTGAAGAAGCTGAAGCTCGACGAAAAGACGCTGGTGATCTGGACGAGTGACAACGGCACCGTCGACCGGGCCCACGGCAGCAACCTCCCCTTTTCCGGCTGGGGCTACACCACGATGGAGGCGGCCATGCGGATGCCCTGCGTGGTCCGCTGGCCGGGCAAGGTCCCCGCGGGCAAGACGTGCAACGAACTGTGCACGACGATGGACGTGCTGCCGACCTTCGCGAAGCTCGCGGGCGGCGCCCCGCCGGCCGACCGCGTCATCGACGGCAAGGACATCCGCCCTCTCCTGCTCGGCGAGCCGGGCGCCAAGACGCCGCACGAGGTGTTCTTCTACTACTACATGGACCAGCTCCAGGCCGTCCGGTCCGGCAAGTGGAAGCTGCATCTGCCCCTCGACGCCAAGTGGGTCCGCTTCGGCGGACGGAAGAAGGAGAAGGCCCAGGCGGCGCTGTACGACGTCGTGGGAGATGTCGCGGAAAAGGTCAACCTGGCGGGCAAGTACCCCAAAGTCGTGCAACGCTTGATGGGTCTGGCCGAGGAGGCCCGGGCGGACCTGGGCGACGTCGGTCGGAAAGGCAGGGGCCAGCGCCCCGCCGGCTACGAGCCCAGGCCCACGCCCCGACTGCTCCGTTCGAAGTGATCCGAAGTCACGTGGGGCACGGCTGGACAAGCCAGCCGTGCGGCACGCTATTGCTTCGTTCCTCCCGAGGGGCCCAACGGCGGGTGCGCCATCGTTCGGGTGCGGAAGTCCGGGATGCGGTGGAACGTCAGGTAGTTGGCGTCGTGTTGGTTGTGGGCGCCGCCGAGGCCGTCATCGTGGGCCGTGCGCGAGACGGCGATCAGGTCGTCGCCATCGAACAGCCAGTCCACGTACTGGAACCCGTGCTTGGCGGTGTCCGGGTGATACAGGACGATCGACCGCACCGTCCACGTCGTGAGGTCCGGCGAACTCGTCAGCGCCAGCGTGTTGCGCGTCCGCTCCGGATTGCCGGACTTGTGCTTGTCCGGGATGTGATTGGCCAGCGACCAGTAGAGCTTCGAGGTCGCGTCGTAGCGAATCGTGAACTTCTTGCACCCGCCGGGGAAACGGATGAAACCGGTCTCCGGATCGAAGCTCGCCCGCTTCCCATCCGCACTGATCCGGATCACCGCTGCGTATCCGCCGCGGGGGCGTTGATCCGCCCGGAGGATGTTGACGATCTCCCCGTCCCGAGTGGCCACAGCATTCCCTTCCAGCCAACCGCCGAACTTCCCGTTCAGCCACGTGGGGTTCCGCCCGAGCCGATTGCTGCACGTCCAACTGTCGGCCTTCAGCAGGTCGGCGTCGACAGGGGCGGACATCATGAAGGACCGAAAGTGCTTTCCCCATCCTTTCGGCCCGCGGGCGTCTTCCATCGCACGCCAGATCCGCCCGCCGTGCACGAGCACGGGCATGGGGGCGCAGTGGTACCTGCCGTCGTCCAGCAGCAGCCCGGTCTTCCCGTCGGCCGGCGTGGTCCACGTCTTGCCCCCGTCGGTGGATCGACGAATCACGACGTTCCCGTACTGCTGGCTGGTGCCCACCAGGTACAGCGTGTGGCGGTGCAGGAAGAGCCCGGACCAGAACGCCCCGTCGATGTCGGCCAGACGCTCCCACGTGACGCCCCGATCGGCCGAGGCATACACCCGCGCCGCCCGGTACTTCGTCTTCCGCCCGAAGAGGTCGTGCGACGCGACGTACCGGCCGTCCGGAAGGACCGCGATGCTCGGACTGCCGACGTACCGTCCTGCCCGGGCCGGGTAGTGGGCGATCACCACGCCGGGGACCTTCGAGTGATCCGGCGCGGCGGCGCTGGAGGGCTTCGCGGATTCCACGGGGCGCCCCTGCCCTTTCATGACGGGCGCCAGCACGATCCCGCCCGACCAGTTGCCCTGAGGGATGTCGATCTCCTCGCCCGCCTGGACGCGCTTACGGTAGACCGCCATCCGCGACCGCCCCTTGTCCGTGTACCAGAACGTCAGCCCCTCCACGCGCTGCCAGCCGGCCATGTCGATGCCCTTCTGGGCCGCCGCCGTTGCGACATGAACGGTTCCCGCGCTGTCGGCCCGGACGGTGATGTTCGCTCGCACCCCGCCATTCGTCTTCGTGAAACGCCATCCCCCGAGCCCTTTGGGCACATCCCGCCAGACGTAGCGGCGGTTGCCGTACGCCACCGCCCCCTCGCGGATCGCCTCGACGCGGAAGCCCGTCCCGGAGACCGTCAGGTTCGCGGGCTCGCCCGCGGCGGCCCCGGAGGCAGCCGAGACCGGTGACGCCGCCATGACAAGGCACGCCGCCAAGACGGCCCCGCCGGTCCGAACCTGTGTTCCTGCGTCCACGGTCGCTCCTCGTGCGCGGTGCATCCGTTCCGGATCCATGGTACTGCCACGCCCGTCAAATGCCAGTCGAGTTCAGGATTGAGAAGCAGCGCACGCCGGTCTATCGTGTCGACACAGCTCGGCAACTTCGCCGGAGCCTGCCGGAAGGACGCCGCCCATGATTCTGGACTCTCTCGACCAGTCCGACCTGTACGCCCCTCTGCACCCGCTGTTCGCGAAAGCGTTCGCGTTCCTTCGGGACACCGACCTCGCCGCCCTGCCGCTGGGGCGACAGGAGATCGACGGCGAGGCCGTCTTCGCCATCGTCGCCCGCGATCCCGGTCGATCCAGACAGGACGCCCCGCTGGAAGCACACCGCAAGTACATCGACATCCAGGTCGTCCTTGCGGGGACCGATGAGATGGGCTGGAAATCGAGAAGCCGCTGCACGTCCCCGGGTGCGGCGTATGACGCCGAAGCGGACATCGAGTTCTTCCGCGACCCGCCCGACGCGTGGGCGGCCGTCGGGGCGGGACAGTTCGCCATCTTCTTCCCCGCCGACGCGCACGCGCCGCTCGTCGGCGAGGGGGAGATTCATAAGGTGGTCGTCAAGGTCGCCGTCAGCGCCCCTGCGTCGCCCGCGTGAGCGCGTCGATGAGCGCCCCTTCGGAGAGGCCGACGGGGTTGTAGCGCATACTGCTGCTCTTGCCGGCCAAGGCGACCATCCGCGGGATGTCCGCGTCGGTCAGGCCGAACTGTCCCAGCGGCGGGATGCCGAGTTCCTTCGCCGTCTCCGCCAGCCACGCGACGCCGGCGTCGATGGCCTCGTCATCCGGAAGCGCCGCCCCCCCCGTCAGTATCCGACCGATCTCCGCGTAGCGTGTGAGGCCCGGATGATCGGGGAACTCCTCCCGCATCGCAGCCACATTGGCGGCGATCACGTGCGGCAGCAGCGCGCCGCAGACCGTCCCGTGCGGGATCGGGAAGTTCGCCCCCAGCGGCGCGGCGAACCCGTGGACAGCCCCCAGCCCGACGTTGGTCAGCGTCACGCCGCTCAGCAGCGCCGCGACGGCCATGTCTTCCCGGGCGTCAACGTCCGCGCCGTCCGCGTAGACGCGCCGCAGCGACCGGGCCGCGAGTTCGATGCCCTTGAAGGCCAGCGCATCCGTGATCGGCTGACTGCGGATGGACGTGTACGACTCGATGACCTGACAGAGCGCATCCATCCCCGCGCGGGCCGTCACGTCCGCCCGGACACGGACGGCCAATTCCGCGTCGACGATCACCGCGCGGGCGAGCAGCAGCTCGCTGCGGATGCTCGCCTTGTATTGCTTCGGCGCGCACGTGACGACGGCGTTCTTCGTGACCTCCGCGCCGGTGCCCGCCGTGGTGGGAATCGCGATCCACGGAACGGCCGCCTGCGTGATCTTCCGCCCCTCGCCCACGACTTCCATGTAGTCGATCGCGGACCCGCCGTTGGTCAGCAGACCCGCGACGGCCTTGGCGGCGTCGATGGCGCTGCCGCCGCCGAACCCGATCACCACGTCGCACTCCGCCTCTCGCGCCGCCGTCGCC
>CAZEJA010000175.1:0-6699 GCA_964512215.1 uncultured Planctomycetaceae bacterium | reverse complement strand
CCGGAGAAACTGCGTCCACAGCACCCCCGCGATATCGGCGCAGCCCATCGGCATACCCGGATGCCCGCTCTTGGCCGCCTGGACGCCGTCGGCCGAGAGAAAACGGATCGTATTGGCGATCTTGTCCATCAACTCGCGATCCCTCACACGTGCACTCTGCTGGCTGATCATGAAACTTCCTTTCACGGGGTTCTATGGGGCTCTATCGCCGCGCCCGTCGCTCGGGAACGAGACGACCGGGTCGGCCGGATGTCGCGGGCGGGTCGGCCGGGAAGGCCCACGTTTCATCATTCCCGGCCGTTGTGGATGAATTCCTCCAACATCTCCAGGGCCTTGGCGTCGGTGTGCTGGCGCGGCGGGTGCTTCATGGTGAAGGCGCTGACGGCCTCCAGGGGCCCGGCCAGTCCGCGGTCGCGGGCGAGCTTGCAGACGCGGATCGCGTCGATGGTCTCGCCGCCGGAGTTGGGTGAATCTTCCACGCTCAGGCGAGCCTCGATGTGCAGGGGCACGCCGCCGAAACCTCGCGCCTCGATCCGAAGGAAGCAGACCTTGTTGTCCTTCTGCCAGGGCACGAAGTCGGCCGGGCCGATGTGGACCTGGTCGGGCGGGAGGGGCTCGTGGAGCTGCGACTGGACGGCTTCGGTCTTGGAGATCTTCTTGCAGCCGAGTCGCGCCCGCTCAAGCATGTTCAGGAAGTCGGTGTTACCCGCGGTGTTGAGCTGGTAGGTCGCGTCGACCTTCGCGCCGCGGTCCTCCATCATGCGGGCCAGCACGCGGTGCGTGATGGTGGCGCCGACCTGGGCCTTGATGTCGTCGCCGACACACGGGATGCCCGCGTCGATGAACCGCTGGGCCCACTGCGGATCGGAGACGATGAACACGGGAATGCAGTTGATGAAGCTCACGCCCGTGTTGAGGCAGCACTCGGCGTAGAACTCGGTCGCTTTCTGCGATCCGACGGGCAGGTAGTTCATCAGCATCTCCGCGCCCGTGTCGCGGAGCAGCTTCTCGACGTCCGCCTGCGTGGCGGAAGGCTCGTCGGCGACGCGGAAGCTCTGACGCTCGGGAAACTCGCTCATGTGAGCGGCCACGCCGTCCAGCACGTTGCCCATCTGCACGACCACGTCGCTGGTGAAGTTGTCGTAGAACGTCTTGGTGTTGTTGGGCAGGGCCTTGATGGCCTCATGGAGAGGCAGGCCGACCTTCCGCCGGTCGATGTCAATGGCGGCGACCACGTCGATGTCGCCCGGCCCGTACCCGCTCAGGATCGGATGCGCGAGCCCGACGACGTTGTCCGGATCCGTCGTGAACGCATCGCGGTAGTAGTACACGCCCTGAACCAACGACGACGCACAGTTCCCGACGCCGACAACGGCCACGCGGATCCTACTCATGGTTCTGTTCCCATCTCCAGAAAGTACGCGGCGGCCCCCACGCAAGCGGAAGTCCGCGCCGGGATCGCATCCTCATCCAGACAACGCCCCGGAACGACGCAGCCGAGGCTCCGAGCACAAGATAGTCCGATGGGCCGCACGCGACAAGCAGAATCTGCCCCCCCGGCGGGCGACTCAGTATGTATCGATCAGACTCCGCACGCGGAGCTTCCGCTTCAGCAGTTCGGCCGTGATCGGCTTGGCCTGCCAGACCTTGACCTCCACGCACCCGCGCGGGGGCAGGTGGAAGAAGCCATCCGACACCTGCGCGTCCAGCCCCGCCGGCTCCAGCCACACATACATCGCCGGGCGCTTCGCCCGGACGGTCACGGTGAACCCGCCCTCGCGGTCGGCGCGGACTTTCGTGGTGATGCCCGGGTCGAGAAGCCCGAAGTGCTTGGGCTTGGCGAAGGTCACCAGGTTGCTGGAGAGGCTCCGCCCCCCTGCCGAGACGTCCAGCCACACGATCAGATCGCGCGGCCCGACGGCGTCCAGTTGCTCGGCCAGTCGCAGCGTGGTGATGCGCCTGCTGGTGCGGGCGCCGAGTGCGACGGGCTTGCCGCCCGTCGTCAGCACCTTGCCCGCCGCGGTGGTGACGGTCCACGTGAGCTTCGCCTTCAGCGGCTTCATCCGGTCGCTGGTGACGTGGACCGCGACGGTCTTCCTGTCCTGATCTTCCACGCCGGAGACCAGCACGGGCGCGAAGAACTGCTTCGCGAAGTAGTGCAGCGCCTTCCAGCGCCCGAGCGAATCGATCGACGCCCAACTCGCAACCGGCCAGCAGTCGTTGAGCTGCCAGTAGATCGCCCCCATGCAGCGCGGCATGTGGCGGCGCCAGTGCTCGACGGCGTACTTGATCCCGAGGGCCTGGAGGATCTGGCTCAGCCAGAGCGTCATGTCGAAGCTCTTCGGCAGGCGGAACCAGTCGAGCATGTACGTCATGATCGTCGCATTGCCCGTGCCGCTGCGCTGGTGGTGCTCCATGACGTAGCTGGTGACGTTGCGGTCGGACGCGGCCGTGTAGGAGCGGACCGTCTTCGGTTCCGGGAACGACTGGAAGCCGAATTCGCTGCAGAAGCGGTGCATCGCGGTGCGGTACCACTCGAAGGGCTTCCTACCGTGCCAGACGTCCCACAGGTGGGCATCCCCGCAGGCGGGGTTCTTGTGGTCGAGGCGGTCGCCGAGCGGCGAGTGCGCGCTGCTCGGCCAATAGTCGCGCCCGCCGTCGAGGCGGCGGATGACATCCGGCAGGAGTACGTCGAACAGCTTGCTGTAGTCCTCCCACGACATCGTGCCTTCCCAGCGGTCGCCGACCAGCCCCTGCTCCAGCTCGTTGTTGCCGCACCACAGCGCCAGGCAGGCGTGATGGCGCAGGCGCCGGACGTTGTCTTCCGCCTCGGCGCGGACGTTGGCCAGGTAGTCGTCGTCGAACGTCGGGTAGGTCGCGCAGGCGAACATGAAGTCCTGCCACACGCACAGGCCTAGCTCGTCGCACAGTTCGTAGAAGACGTCGTCCTCATAGATGCCGCCGCCCCAGACGCGGAGCATGTTCATGTTCGCGGCGGCAGCGCTGTCCAGCAGGTACTCGTAGTCCGCCCGCCCCAGGCGCGACGGGAACGTGTCGGCCGGGATCCAGTTCGCGCCCTTCGCGAAGAACGCAACACCGTTCGCCTCGAATCGGAAGGACTGCCCCCACTGGTCCTTCTCGCGGACGACCCGCAGCGTCCGCAGGCCGATGCGGCGCGTGTCGGTGTCCAGCAGCCCGCCTCCCTCGTCGAGCAGATCGGCCGTCACCTCGTACAGCGGCTGATCGCCCATCCCCGCCGGCCACCAGAGCCTGGGCTTCTTCACTGTCAACGATGCCCGGACCTTGCCGCCGCGGACGGCGCCTTGCCCTTCGGCGACCGTTCTGCCCTTGTAGGACACGGTCACAGCCGCCGTGCACTTCGCCCGTCCCGTCTTCTCCACCGCGGCCGTCACGTCCAGCGCGACCGCGCCGCGCTTCGAATGATCCTGCTCGATGCGGACGTCGGCCAACCGGGCCGTGTCAAACGCGACGATCTCGATGTCGCGCCAGATGCCGCACGTCACGAGCGTCGGGCCCCAGTCCCACCCGTAGTTGCACGGCATCTTGCGAATCCAGTTCCCGCCGCCGATCTTGTGCTGCCCGAAGCCCCACCCGGGCAGGAAGCGCTTCTTCTGCAGACGGCGGATGACGGGCATCGTCGAGTCGAATCGCACCTCGATCGTGTTGCGCCCCGCCTTCAGGGCGCGCTTCACGTCGAACTCCCACGTGCGGAACATGTTGTCCGCCCGCCCCACGCGCCGCCCGTTCACTCTGACAGTCGCCAGCGTGTCCAGTCCCCAACACCGCAGGAGCACTCGATCGCACGCCAGCGTCTCGGCCTCGACCGTGAACGTCCGCGAGTAGGCCCAGTCCGCCTCGCCGATCCACTGCAGGCGATGCTCGTTGTCCCGGTAGAACGGGTCGGGGATCTTCCCCGCCGCCAGCAGGTCGGTGTGGACGCAGCCGGGCACGTTCGCCCGAATGCGGCCGCCCTTGCCCCCCTGCTTCAACGTCCACTCGCCGCCCAGATCGATCTTCTGCATGCTCCGTGTCCTTCGGGTCTGTCCGGCGGCTACTTGTAGGTCGCCTTCATCGCCCTGCCGGCCTTTGCGCTGCGGCAGGCGAGGTCCAGGATGTGGATCGGCCGCCGCGCCCACTGCGGCGTGATCACCATCGGCTTGCCTCGCACGAGGTGGTCGGCGATGTTCTGGTAGAACCGCCAGCCCTCGCTCGGCGGGTTCTTGCCCTCGGTCACCTCAGGCCCGCCGCGCTTCTGGCGGATGACCTTGTACGTCCCTCCCGCGAAGATATACGTGCCCTTCGTGCCTGTGATCTCCAACTGCCCGCGGTCGGCCTGTTTGCCGTTCGAGTCGATCGACGTCACCGTCAGCGTCAGCCACTGCCCGCTGCGGAACCGCACCACCGCGAAGCCCTCATCCTCGTTCGTGTCGTCCTTCCACGGCGTCTTCGGCGCCCAGACGCCCGACTTCGCGAAGCCCGTCACCTCGACGATGCTCGAGTCGATCAACTGCAGCGAGTATTCCAGCAGATGCACGCCCCAATCGTAGAGAATGCCGCCGGAGATCGACTTGCTCGTCCGCCACCAGTCGCGCGGGCGGCCGTACTTGCCCATGTGCGCCTCGATGCGAATCACGTCGCCGATCACGCCGCGGCGAATCTCCTTGACCGCCCGCAGAATGCACCCGTCCCAGTGACGATTGTGATACGTCGACAGGATGAGGCGTTTCCTTCGCGCCTCGGCGATCATGCGGTCGCATTCCGCCGTCGTGATCGCGAGCGGCTTTTCGCAACAGACGCTCTTGCCCGCGCGGAGGCACTGGATGGCGAGCTTCGCGTGCGTGTTGTGCGGCGTGATGATCGTGACGAGATTCACGTCCGACTGCTTCAGCATCCGCGTGACCGACGTGTACGTCTCGATGCCGGGGAACTCCTCCTCCGCCACCTTTAGCCGCTTCGGGTCGAGATCGCTGACGGCCACCGGCGTCATGCCCGCCCGCTGCATCTCCTTCAGGTGGATGCGTCCCATGTTGAACGCACCGCCGTACCCGATCACGCCGACCTGAATGTCCTTCGCCCTCTTGAATCGCTTCATGCCTGGGTTCCTTTTGAGAAGAAACAGAAGAGCGGGATTAGGGGGATGTCCGGGATTAGGGGATTACGAATTGGGATTGAAACAGCACCGCCACGTGCCTGCGACCCGCGACCTCCGCTGCTTCTTCTTCTATCCTGTCTTTCAATCCTGTAATCCCTGTAATCCCTTCAATCCCGCTCCCGCCGTTTCAGCGTCCGAGCAACGCCCGAACCTATGCGAGTTCGATCATCTGGTGTCCTTCCAGCTTCGGGAGGACGAAGTGGATGCGGCCGTCCTTCTCCGTGAATTCCAACGCCTCGCCCTGCGGGACGCAGGTCACGCTCGTGACGGGTTGGTCGGCGCGGATGGAAACGCCGAGGTCGTACAGCGGAATCACATCTTCGATGGTGTCGATGCGGTCGCAGCGTCGCTCGGGGATGTAATGCAGCAGGTGCAGGATGAGGCGGTTCTCGGCTGGCTGTTCGTTGAGCGTCGCTTCCACCGTGCTGGGACCGTCGTGGCGGACCAGGGGCTCGGCCAGCAGCAGGTCCAGCACGTTCAGCGCGATGGTCTTGCACCATCGCGAGCCGATCCGCTTGTACTGCGCGAAGACCGGCTCGGCAATGTAGATCACGTTGCCCTTGCGGACGATGCCCGGATACCCGACCTTCCCGCTCGACGGCGTGTTGCGGTGCGAGCAGAAGTGCTTGTACGTGCGGTTGAAGAACGGCGTGATCACGTCGGCGAGCACTTCGGCGTCCCCGGCGACCGTCACTTCAGCGCCCTGATCATACATCACGTGCTCGGTTTCGGGCAGCGACCGCCCGACGTCGCCTTTCGGCAGGATGTAGTCCAGCGTATAGGGCGCGGGGCCCTTGTACGTCACACCGAACGCATCCGTGACGAAGGCGGTCTTCTCGACGTTCAGAGCGGCTTCGTGGGTTGCGATCACCGCCCCGCCGTCGGCGAGGTACGCTTCGATCTTCGCCGCCAGCGCCTCGTCGCCCGTCACGTCACCGGGCAGGATCACCACCTTGTACGGGGCGAAGTCCATCTCGGCGTCGATCACGTCGAACTGGTGGGCGCCTTCTTTCAGCACGCCGACCGCTCCGGCCAGCGTATCGCTCGGGTTGCGGCGCTTGGCCGGCGTCTCCGACGTTACGACGGCGATGTCCGTGACGGCCTGCGCCCGCGTGCACCAGGGCTCGCGCTTCTCCACCTCGCGATACACCGAGCCGATCAACTCGTACACGTGCGGACAGATCTTCCCATCCGGGGCAAGCTGGTCGCCGATCTCGCACTTGCTGTTCAGCGCCAGCATCCGGAAGCACTCGTACTGCAGCGCCGCGGCGTTCTTGAACGAGTGGAAGTCGCCCCAGCTCGTGTGGAACTTCCCCGTGTGACTCAGGCAGTCGATCCCGAGCTTGCGGGCGTATCGCATCGTGATCGGGAAGTGCATGTACCCCCACCCGCCGCTCGGCAGCGATTCCAGCTCGAAGTGCGAGTACGTGTCGGCCGAACTCTTGATGTAGGGCCCGACGTGCCCGGCGTTGTAGAAGATCGTGCAGTCGGTGTTGACCTCGCGGATCATGGCCGTCATGTCGTGC
>CAZEJA010000174.1:0-6715 GCA_964512215.1 uncultured Planctomycetaceae bacterium | reverse complement strand
CATTCGACATTTCCGCATTCGTCATTTCAAAGCTGTTTACGAGGCAGTCCCAAACAGCGGGACAGTCCCCATTTTGCTCGATCTCTGCGCTTTCGGACAGTAGGGTGTGGCGCTGCGAGAGAGAGACCATGAAACAGATCAGCATCTTCAACCACGTGATCGGGCCCGTCATGCGGGGGCCGTCCAGTTCGCACACGGCCGGGGCGTACCACATCGGCGCGATGGCGCGGTCGCTGCTGGGCTGCGAACCCCGGGCGGCGGCGTTCTCGGTCGACGCGGAGGGCAGCTACGCCAAGACCTTCCGCGAGCAGGGCGCGGACCTGTCCTTCGCGGCCGGGCTGATGGGATGGGAGATCACCGACGAGCGGTTCGAAGCTGCCCTGACGGCCGCGGCTGAGGCGGGACTGAAGATCGACTTCGCGGTCGGGTCGCTGGCCGAGCCCGAGCACCCGAACACCGTGGACGTCCGCCTGACGTCGGCCGACGGGCGCGAACTGCTTGTCCGGGCGAACTCGATCGGCGGCGGGGCCGTGGAGTTGACGCGGATCGGCGCATGGCGGGTGCGGATGACGGGCGAGACGCATGAGATCGCCGTCGAAGCCGACGCCGATGCTGTGGATGCGGCGCTGCAGATCCTCACGCGCGACGATGCGGTGCTCGGTGCCGCCGACCGCCAGGATCTGGACGGGCGCTCGCTCGTGTCGGTCCGGCGGCGCTGCCCGCTTGCGGACGACGCCGTTGCGCAACTTCGGGCGATTCCCGGAGTTCACAACGTCTGGGCGTGCGAGCCCATCTACTTCGTGCACCAGGGGGAGCCGGTCTTCACCAGCGCCGAGGAGCTGATCGCGCTGGCGGCCGAGCGGGGCGGGTCGCTGGGACAGGCGGCGCTGGCGTATGAGTCGGCGCTGCTGGGCCTGTCGGACGACGACGTGCTGGCCGAGGCGGTGCGACGGTTCGAGATCATGCGGGAGTCGGTCCGGCTGGGGCTGGACGAGTCGCCACCGACGATGCAGTTGCTCACCCCCAGCGCGGGGAAGATCTACGCTGCTCAGGAGCGCGGCGATTTGCCCGGCGGCGGATTGCATGCGCGTGCCGCCGCCCGCGCGTTGGCGGTCATGCACGTCAATGGCGGCATGGGCGTGGTCTGCGCAGCGCCGACGGGCGGGGCGGCGGGCGTGCTGCCCGGTGTGCTGGTGACGCTTGCCGAGGAGCGATCGCTGACGGGCGACGAGGCGGCGCTGGCGCTGCTGGCCGCCGGAGCGATCGGCGTGGTGGTCGCCAACCGCGCGACGTTTGCCGCCGAAGTGGCCGGCTGTCAAGTCGAGATCGGCGCCGCCGGCGCGATGGCCGCCGCCGCGGTGGTCGACGCCGCGGGAGGCAGCCCCACGCAGGCCGCCGACGCCGCAGCCATCGCGTTCCAGAACACGATGGGCTCCGTCTGCGATCTCGTCCAGGGCATCGTCGAAATCCCCTGTCACACCCGCAACGCCGCGGCCGCGTCCAACGCCTTCCTCTGCGCCGACCTGATTCTGGGCGGATACGCCAACCCCGTAGGCCTGGACGAAACCATCGACGCGGTCTACGCCGTGGGCAGGATGCTGCCCCCCGAGCTGCGCTGCACGGCCTCGGGCGGCCTGGCCGTCACGCCGTCCGCGCTGGCCATGAAACGCCTCCGGTAGAGTTCGAGCATAGGACGGACGCGGGGGTCGTCGGGCAGGTACGCCCGGCCTACTCCTCGATGATCACGCGGAAGCCGACGTTGACCACGCGCTGGTACGGAGCGTAGGCCAGGCGGAAGCTGGACGTCGCTCGCTTGGGGCGATCGCGCCACGACCCGCCGCGAACCACTCTCCTGCCCGTAGCGTCCGGGGCGTTGCGCCCGTCGGCGCCGTCGTACGGATACGGCCGCAGCGCGGTCCGCGTCCATTCCGCGACGTTGCCGTGCATGTCCCGCAGGCCCCAGGCGTTGGGCTGATACTGCCCGACGGCCGTGACGATCTTCTGGCCGTCGCTGAAACGGGCGTCGGTCGGGAAGGGCGACAGCGACCCCCGCTTGCCACCCGTGCGGTTGCCCGAAGCCGACTTGTCGGCGAGGTTCGCATGCTTGCCGAAGTCCGCGTCCAGGCCGCCGTAGCTCGTCGCCCCGTTCGTGCCGGCCCGGCAGGCCCACTCCCACTGGGCCTCCGTGGGCAGAGCAACCGTCGCGCCGGTCTGCTTGCCCATCCACCGGCAGAACTCCGTCGCCCGGTTCCACGTGACGCGGATCACGGGCTGAGTGGGCTGGTTCGCGGGGAAGCCGCGCGTCGAATGGTCCTTCCCGCCGATGTCGATGTAACGGCTGTCGTGCTTCGCGTCGAACCGGGCGAACTGGGCGTTCGTCACTTCCGTGACGCTCATCCAGAAGGGCTTGTCCACGTTCACGCGTGCGAGCGGTCGCTCGTCGGCGTCGCCCGTCGCCGACCCCATCACGAACTCTCCCGCGGGAATCCGCACCATCTCCATCGTCACCCCCCCGCCCAGGTCGATGGTCTTGCGAACCGCAGCGCCCCCAACGGCTTGCCGTTTCGCGGCCGCCGCTGCATCAAAGGGCCAACCCGTCACGGCGGGCACGACGCTCTTGACCTCCGGCATCGGCGCGGGCGTGATGAACTTCGGCGCCGGGCGCTTCGCCATCTGCGCCGCGATGAACTCGTACTCCCGCTCCGGGTCGGCATCCACGTTGGCGTACATCTTCGCCAGCTCGCGGCGGCGCTGGTCCTGGTCCCGGTCGCGCCACTTCGGCGGCGCCCACCGTCCGCGCCACGGCACGTTCAGGTCGATCCACGCGTACAGCCTCTCCCACGCCTCCCGATCGAGCTTGACGTTGTGGTGCCCCTTCTCGAGCATCTGGATCAGCTCGCTGGTCGACGCGTGGTACTCCAGGGGCTCGGACATGTGGATGTCGCTCTCCGGGCCCGGGCGACGCGCGTATTCCTGCAGCGCCATGTAGGCGCCGTCCTGCTTGTACTGCTCCGCCTTGGGATTGGCGGTGAAGTTCGGGAGGCCCTCCCCCTCCCCGTTGTGGCAGCCCACGCAATACTGGTTCAGCACGGGCTGGACCTCGTGGCGGAACGCGAACGGGCGCGGCGGGCCCAGCCACGGGCGGATCTCCGACGGCGCCCGCCCGGCGGCGATCGCCCGGCGGTTCGGGACGCCCTGGTTCTGCTTCTCGTGACACCCGACGCACGAGACGACCTCGCCGGGCATGCCCACCATCCACGTCCGCATGAGCTGCAGCGCCCGCCCCTGTTCGTCCAGCGGCTGCAGCGCGACCGGCGTGTTGGCCGGGAAGCGGAACATCGCGGACCCGTCGGTCTCCACGGGCACCGTCCCCAGCACGCGCTTGACGTCCCAACTGCTCTCGACGCCCACGCTCGTGTGCCCGCCCGAGCCGATGTGGGCAAAGTGGTACGCGATGATGCGCAGCTTCTTGACCGTGCCGCGCGGCACGTCCTTCAGCCCGCCGCCCTGGTGGATGTCGGCGAGGTACGCGATCGCGTCCTTGCGCCCGGGGATGGACTTGTCCGGGATCACCGGCGGGCGGGGCGTGGCGCGGAACGGAACGGGCTCCAGCAGGGCCGCGGTCTCGATCTCCTTGATCAGCGTCATGTTGTCGAACACGTCCACCAGGTAGACACCCCACAGCGCGCCCGGGGACGGCTTGGCCGTCACGAGGTGGTATTTGTCGCTGAGCGGATACGGGTGCAGGAACTGCGGCCAGACGCCGTCGGCCAGCCTGTCCTTGATCAGCGCCTCGACCTTCTTGCCGTACCCGGGGATTTCCTGGACGACGCCGTCGGCCTCCTGGCGCCCGCGCGAGGGGTCGAACAGCAGCAGCCGTCCCGAGCGGCTCACGCCGTGGTGCCCGCTGACGATGCCGATGACCTGAGACGGGTGCTTCGGAATCGGGCGGGCGTAGAA
This sequence comes from uncultured Planctomycetaceae bacterium, assembly GCA_964512215.1. Taxonomy (GTDB): domain Bacteria; phylum Planctomycetota; class Phycisphaerae; order SM23-33; family SM23-33; genus CAZEJA01. The sequence continues at coordinate 2,755 of CAZEJA010000174.1, read as the reverse complement.
CAGGGCGTTGGGGAAGCACGAGTTGCTGCCGTAGTACTCCATCTGCTCCGTGCCGTCGGGATTGCTGTGGAACAGGATCCGCGAGAAGTAGTGCGGCTGATCCGTGTACTCCCATCGCAGGTACATCAGTCGTCCGTTGGGGCGGACGACGGGCGACCAGTCGCTGTCCTGCTCGAACGTGAGCTGGCGGATGCTGGACGGATCGGCGGGGGTCATGCGGTACAGCAGCGCCATCGGGCGCCGCCCGTTCTCGCAGGGCAGGCCCTGGAAGCAGGCGGTCGACGTGAAGACGATCTCATCGCTCGGCAGGTAGCACGAGTCGAAGTGGTCCACGTCGGGCAGGTCCTTGGGGGTCAGTTGACGCGGGTTCCTGCCGTCGGCGTCGATCTCGAAGATCGCCCAGCGGTCGTGCGTGCCGATCGAGGAGTACATCATCCGCTCGCCGTCGAAGTGCAGGTCGACGTTGGAGAGAATCAGCCCGCCGTCGGGCTTGTAGAGCGTCCGCAGCGACGCCTCGCCGCGCAGGTCGGTCATCACGGCGATCTCGTTGTCCCAACCGGTGGGGGGAATCGTGTCGTGCGTGCGGCTGTTGAGCGACGGCAGCCCCAGCGAGGCGCTGATGACCTTGCGGGCCTTGTCGCCGAAGTTGCGGCGCACGAGCAGCAGTCCCGGCATCACGCCGGGATCCAGCAGCGGGTTGGCGAGCATCGCCTCGCGCCGCAGCGTGCCCAGTTCGGCCGTGACGGCGGCGGTCTTCTCCGCGTCGCCTGTGGCGGCCTTGAGGGCGGCGGCCAGCTTCGTCAGGCGGGCCAGATGCTCCGCGCCTTTCGGGTAGCGCTTCGGGAACGTCCGCGTCAGGTCTTCCATCGCCAGTCGCATCGCTACCGGGTTCGGCCCGATGTTGGCGACGGGCTGCGCGGCGGGGGTCCGGGGCTTCTTCTTCGGAGTGGGCGACCCCTTGGTGGAGAAGTAGAACGAGTGCCCCCCGTGCTGGTTATGGATCTTCATCAACAGGTGGTTGACGCCCTTGACGAGCTTGAGCTTCACGCGGACCGACCCGGGCGCCAGGGCATGCCTGGAGTTGTTGGCGTAGACGCTCTTGCCGTTCAGCCAGACGGCCAGCCCGTCGTCGGCGCCGAAGTGCCCGGTGATCGTCCGCGCCTTGGTCGTCGTGATCGTCCGATAGGCGTACGTCGAGCCGTAACTGCCGGCACTGATCGCGTTCCGCACGCCGTCACCGAACTTCTTGCTCGTCCGCCACCGCAGCTTCTGCGGGGCGTCGGCCTTGCCCGGACCGGCGGCGGGGTATTCCTTCTTCAGGTCGATCTCCTTCTCCGGCGGGAAGGCGACGTCGAAGGAACTCTTGCCCGGGTTGTAGAACGGGCCGATCACGTGCCACGCGCCGAACTCGACGGGCGGGGCCTTCTTCGCCGCGGTGGACAGGCCGACGGCCGACGTGAGGATCAACGCGATCGTCGATGCGGTGATGCGTAGAGACATCCTGCTCTCCGGTTGGGGTCCTGGCGACGGCGTGAGGCACTCATGAAGCCGTGCCGCGTTGTTGGTCCGACATTATAGCGAAAAGAACGCCCATGGAGCGGCATTATTGCACACACGGGTGCCGTCGCTTGCGAAGCAACCACGCTGCTTCCACCCGCGCGCCACGTGGTTGTCCCCAGGGGACAGCCCACGGCACCCATGTGTGTCGCTACGCCTCCAGCCCCAGCCGCTCGAACTGCTCCGGCGGACAGTCGTTCGCTTTCATCAATCCCACCATCAACTCGATCATCCGCTTCTCGATCGCGGGGTCGTCGATGGGGTTCTCCTGCTTCGGGTCGGTTTCGAGGTCGAACAGCATCGTGCCGAACTCGTGGCGCCCGTCGCCGCATCGCCCGGCGATCTTCATCGTCCGACAGCCCTTCGTGAAGTCGAACGGCTCGGCCAGTTGGATGTCCTGCAACTGGTCGACGGGGAAGGAGTGTCGCATGTGCGTCGGCATGTGCGTGTATTCGTACAGCGGCGTGTTGTCGGGCGTTAGGGGCGCCCGCATGTAGACGTACCGCCCGTCGGTGACGTGCACGTGCCCCCCGTGGATCCCGTAGATCCCCGCCTCTCGGACGGGCGTGTCGGCTGCGATCGTCTCGTGAATGACAGCCCCTTGCATATCCGCCGGCCGCTCGATGCCGAAATACTCCAGCAGCGTCGGGGCGATGTCGATCGTCTGGACGAGCGCCTGCCTCCGCTCCCCCGCCGCCTCGCACCGCGGATCCCACACGAACAGCGGCGTGTGCGCGATCTCGTTCCAGAACGGCATGGAGCACTTGCCCCACCAGTCGTGCTCGCTCAGCAGGAAGCCGTGATCGGTGTTGACGATCAGCAGCGTATCCTTCCACAGGTCGTGTTCGTCCATCAGGTCCAGAATCCGCCCGAGCGATTCGTCGCACATGCTGATCAGGGCGGCGTTGGTCAGACGCAGATGCTCGACGGCTTCGGGCTCTTCGGTGACCGGCCCGTAGCTCGGCCAGTCGAATTCGGGCCCGTCATACGCGTGCGGGTAGAGGTCCTTGAACCGCTGCGGGACGAAGTACGGCTCGTGCGGGTCGAACGTCTCGATCTGCAGGAACCAGTTGTCCTCGGCGTGGTTGGTGCGGATGAACTCGCAGCCCAGGTCGAACGTCTTGGTCTGATGGTGGTCCTTCTCGTCGGTCATGTACGAGCGGTTGACCCAGTCCTGCCGCCCCCACAGGCCGCTGCG
>CAZEJA010000173.1:0-6720 GCA_964512215.1 uncultured Planctomycetaceae bacterium | reverse complement strand
GAACCTCACCGGCTACGACCATGCGGATCGCGCATCCGAGATGACGTTCGGCCGCACTGGCAAGGCGGACCGCGTCCGGTACGCTCGGGAGAAGCTCGCCCGTCGTGCGTCGGACAACGGGACGATGACGCTGGGCGTGTTCGGCGGACGCGGCGGGAAGACGACGTACGCGTTCCACCTCCGCAGCCGTCGCGACATCTGGGACCCGCTGCGCGACACGGGGATGCTCGAGAACGTCGACCTCGGCGATTTCGCCGGGCAACTCGGCAACATGGGCGCCAGCAGGCAGGCCCGCCTCCGGCGCGGGCTGCCCTTCGGCGCTCTCTGCCGGACTGTCAAACTCCCCGCCCGCGGCGCGGCGACCGTGACGTTCGTGCTGGCGTGGCATTTCCCGAACTTCCGGGAAGCCGACTACCCCCCGAAGGACTGCAAGGGTCGCTGCATCGGGCATCGCTACTCCGAGTGGTTCGACGACGCCGACGACGTGCTCGCCTACGTCATCGGGAATCTCGCGACGCTGCGAAGCAGGACCGCGGAGTTCGTCGACGCCTATTACGCCACCACGATGGACCGCTGGCTGCTCGACGCGATCGCCGCCCAGTTCACCACGCTCGTCAAGGCGTCCTGGTGGGACCGCAAGGGGCGATTCGGCATCTGGGAAGGTCTCGGCTGTTGCGGCCTGCAGACGACGGACATCACGCACTACGGCTCGTTCCCGATCCTCCAGTGGTTCCCCGAGGTCCAGAAGAGCCAGATGCTCCTGACGCGCGACAACGTCGAAGCCGCGGGCAAGATCCCCCACCTCATGCCCGGCACGTTCCGCTGCTGCGACGTCGACCACCGCAACCGCATCGACCTGATCCCGCAGTTCATTCTGCTGGTGTGGCGCGACGTGCTGTGGACGGGCGACCTGGACTACGCGCGAGCGATGATGCCGACCATCGAGCGGGCGATGGAGTTCTTCGCGGCGTTCGACACGGACGGAGACGGGCTGCCCAACAACACCGGCCCCGACCAGACGTACGATCAGTTCCCCCTCAAGGGCACGTCCGCGTTCGTGGGCTTCCTGTACGCGGCGTCCCTGGCGGCGACCGCGGAACTGGGCGACCTGCTCGGCAGGGCGGACTACGCAGCCGACCTTCGAAACAAGCTCGACGACGCACTGAGCAAGCTGGACGAGCAGCTCTGGACGGGCGAGTACTACCGCCTCTGTCACGATCCCGCCGACGGGAGCAGCAATGACGGCGTGATGGCCGATCAGATCAACGGCGACTGGTTCCTGCGGCAGACGACCGGCGAGGGACTGCTGCCGGATGTCCGCGTCCGCTCGGCGCTGCGGAGTGTGCTGAACCACTGCACGGATGCGGCCGGCTTCATCGCGAACTGCGCCTGGCCCGACGGCGGGACCGTGGAGATCGGGCGCCACACCGCCGACCAGGCGAATTGGCCGTGGAGCGGCGTGGAATATGCGCTGGCCGCCCACCTGGTCCTGATGGGCATGGAGAAGCGGGGACTTCGCGTCGCTCGCGACGTATGGGATCGTTACGAGCGGGCGGGGCTGCGATTCAACCACATCGAATGCGGCGAGCACTACTACCGGGCGATGAGTTCCTGGGCGGTGTACCTGGCGATGAGCGGGTTCGCGATGAGCGCGATCGACCGGTCCCTGACGATCCGAGCGGACGGGGAGGTCGGGCGGTTCGTGCTGTGCACGCCGACGGGATGGGGAGAGGTGACGGTTCGCGGTCCGGGGCGGGTGGAGATTCGCGTTCGACGCGGGACGGTTGCGGTGAAGTCCGTCTCGCTTCGCGGCGCGAACGGTGTACGCGCTCGTGTGTCGCGAAACGGCAAGCCGGTTCGCTGCCGCGCCATCGCAGCGCGCGAGAGCGTGATCGTCCGGTTTGACCGAACCATCACGCTCTCCGCGCGAACGGTGCTGCGAATCTCGACGCGAACGTAGCGTTTACCGCTTCGGAGGCGCCGCCTCGCGGATCACCGCGCCGTGGTCCTCGCTCATCACCAGCAGCGAGAACCGCGCCACGTTGTCCAGCTCGTTCGTATTCAGCGAGACGTAATCGAACCGCCCGCGGATGTCCGTGTACCCGTCCTTGTAGAACCGCACGCTGCCGTCCTTCATCCGGGCGTACACCTTCACGTACACCTTCGGCAGCGGCTTGCCCGTCTTCGCGTGGGCGACCTTCACCTGCCCGTACATCTCGATCACCTGCAGGGCGAGCGAGTTCGAGTAGTAGGCCTTCGACTTCTTCACGCCGCCCGCGACGATCTCGACCAGCACGTTCGTGTCGAGGAACGCCTTGGGCAGCTTGAACTCGTGCGTCCGGCCCTTCGGGTCGAGCTTGAGCGTCGCCGTCGCGTTCGGGCGGATGTACGAGAACTGCCCGCCGGCGCTTCCGGACTGTACGAACGGATTGCGGCTGAACAGCAGCTCGATGTCCATCTCGTAGTAGTTCACCGTGCAGCCGTCCAGGTTCTGGTAGTTCAGCGTCACCGTGCCCGACTCGACCTTCAGATCGAAGCCCGGCTCGGACGCCGCCAGCGCCGTCTGCTTCTGCGTGCGGTCCTCGTCGTCGACCACCTTGGCGGCCTTGCCCTCGACCTCGTCGAGCTGGTTGAGCACGTCCACGAAACGGTTCCGCCACTTGTCGACGGGGTAGTCCTTGTAGCCCGTCGCGATCCGCCGCGCCAGCTTGGGCGTCTCGTTGAAGAAGTCGAGGTACGCCCGGAAGTAGTCGTGCTGCAGGCGCGTGTCGAGTTCGCCCGCGTCGACGCGCCCGAAGAAGCCGATCGCCTCTTCCACGCGCCCCTGCAGCAGCATGTAGTACGTCACCGACATCAGGTCGTCGTCGTCCAGCTCGCGCCGGTACGTCAGCACCTTCATCAGGCGCAGGTACTGCTGGCGGAAGCGGTCGTTGAGGATCTGCCGCTTCTTGCCCAGCTTGTGGGCGCGGGCGTTGACGAGCGGATCGTACTCCATGAGCTGGTACGTCTTGCGGAGCACCGGATCGATCGTCAGCAGCGGGCTGTCCAGGTACATGCCGCACTGCGAGACGAAGCTGTTGTGGTGCTGCAAGTACTCGCGGATGACGGCCGGGACGTTGTGCTTCACGCCGTACGACCACAGCACCTGGTTGTACGCGTGCCGCTCGAGCAGCACCGCGACGGCGCGACGGAAGAACTCCGCGTCCTTGACACGCCAGGCGATGCGGGACAGGTCGACGCGACCGAGGTTCTGCTGCTTGAGGAAGTCCATGACCTCCGCGTCCGTGCCGTTCTGCGACAGGTAGTCCCAGCTCGTCTTGTCGATCTTGCTGAGTTCCCTGACGACGAGCAGCGTGACCGGCTCGGCCGACGCAATCAGATCGCCATGCCGCGACACGTGCACCGGGTAGTGCGGCCAGGCCCCGTCCTTCCGCGGGGACGGGAAGTAGAAGTAGTACTCCATCGTCTGCGTGCGGTACGGCTGGAGGTCGATGTGGCTGCTGCGGGTGTACTTGCCGTTGGACACCGGGATGGCGCCCTCGGGGATCTGCACCAGCACGTCCAGCTCCTGGCGCGACGAGGTCGGGTTCGTGATCACCACCTGACAGCCGTACACCACGTGCGGCAGGAACTCCTCCGTGACGTACTTGTCCAGACGGACGTTGTTGACGTGTCGGTACCGGTCGCCGTGACGGAAGAAGTTCTGGCTGACCAGGATCGGCGTCTTGTCCGCTGCCGCCGCGGCCGGGCGAATCTCCTGATGGAAGGCCACCATCGGACTGCCCGCCTTGAGCGTGAATTCCCGTCCTTCGAACTTCCGCTCATGCTCCGCGGGCTCGAAGGGCAGATCCAGCACAGCCAGTGCAAGCATCATCTCGGCGAAACTCCGCGACGCCTCGGCGAAGTTCTCCGAGAAGAACGGCCCGTCGCCGTCGTACTTCGCGTAGTCCAGCCAGAAACCGTTGACGGTCACGAGCGAGGCGTTCTGCTGCTCGATGGGCAGCTTGTAGTAGTTGTTCTCGACCCACTCCTGCGTCTTGTCGAGCTTGCGGTAGAGCTGGCGGACCTCTGCGAGCTTCTCGGTATCTTTGCGGTAGTAATCCGCCTTGGCGTCCGCCATGGGCTTGTCCGCCGCCCGCTTCTTGCCCTTCGACGCGAGTTCCCGCAGGTACTTCTGCTGTTCCTTGGCCTCGGGGGGGGCGGGGGCTTTGGGCTCCGCGGGCGCCGCCGTGGCTGCGGGAGTTTCAGCTTTTCTCGCTGGCCGCAGGGCGACCGAACGGTCCGCGAGCTTCCCGAGCCGCTCTTCCATCGCCCCCGCTTCCTTCTCGACAGCCGCTGCGAACTCGTCGCGTTCGCCGCCGGCCTCAAGGGCCCGGCCTTTGATGGCCGTCGCGAAGAGGTGGTTGAAGTGCGGGATGTTCGGCGGAATCAGGTCGAACAGGTCCTTCACATGCCGGGGAATCAGCTTCCGTTCCGCCTCGAGACGCTGCGCCAGCAGGACGCGCTCGACGATGTTCAGTTGCCCGTAGGCCCAGGGCTTGACGTACCCGCCCAGGTCGTTGCCCACCAGCCAGTGGTCCAGGAACGTCTTGTCCTTCTTGTTTCGCAGGTACGGCCTGACTACCTTCTGGAAGAAATCCGCGTCGCGGCGGTAGAGGAAGAAGTTCAATTCGTGACAGGCGTACTTCGAGTAGAGCTTCCGTTTCTCCTCGTCTTTCAGCGTCGGCCACTTCACGATGAAGCCGAACTCCCGCAGCGTCGGATTGCCGCTCAGCGTCACATACAGCGAGTAGACCTTGGCGAGGCTGTCGTAGGACTCCTGCTTCGAACTCGTGATGTCGGCCAGCGTCAGCGACTTGCCCTTGCCGATGATGCTGATCCGCTTCTGCTCCGTGAAGTGCTTGGCGGGATCCAGCGCCTTCGGCAGGCGGAGTTCGGCGGCATCCACGTCGACTTCCGCCAGCGTGATCTGGCGGAAGACGGTGTTCTCCGGATCGACCGCGAGCACGTGTACGTGATGGTGCGGGCCCAGGTCGGCCAGCGGGATGGTGACTACTCCCTTGGCGTCCGGCGCCAGGTTGATCAGCACGGCTGCGGCGTCGCGGAGGAAGTCCAGGTTGGGCAGGTTGTCCGCCCGGACCTTACTGCTCGGGCGTGAGAGACCGGGTCCGGGCGCGCTGCCCGCCTTGCCGCCGTAGCCGCGCCCGAAAGCGCCGCCCTTGCCGGCCCGCTGCTCGCCCGTGTCGGTCTTGCGGATCGCCCACGGGTTCAGCAGCAGCCCCGGCCGTTTCAGCATGTTGCCCGGGAACTTCGTCGCGTACTTGCGTTCGAGGATGTAGCGATACTCGTCGCCGATCTTCCGCCCGGCCATGTAGATCGACAGCGTCCGCCCCAGCAGCGCCGCACCGGGCTCGACAAAGCCCGTGACCATCCGGTCGTATAGCGAGTAGGCGGGCAGGTACCGCGTGGCCACGACGTGCACGCGGGAGAACTTCGTGGCGTTCTGCAGGCGGATGGTGACGTTGTCCTTGTCGGCCGTCACCGATTCGACCTGCAGCGGGCGGGCGTTGCGGACTTCCAGCCACCGCTTGACGTTCACCACGTCGGCGCCTTTCTTCTCGCCCGCGGCCAGCTTGACGTTGATCGTCGTGTTGCTGGGCTTGATCAGTAGCGAGTAATCGCCGGCCGGCAGATCCTCGATCACGATGAAGCCGTCGCGGATTCTCAACGCGTCGAAGCAATCCTTCACGAACGTACTGCCGCGCACTTCCAGCAGCGACAGTTCCGACGGGTCTGTCTGCTTGCGCTTGCCCATGTAGGGGATGTAGAGGGGCTCACCCGCACGTCCGTTGACCGCCCGGCGCAGTGTGGCCCGGTCCTTGACAAGCGTCCAGCGGCGCTGCCACGCGTTCGAAGTACCTTCTCCGCGCGTCTGCACGTGGACGGTGTCGATGTCGGTCAGTGCACCCAGGTCGATCCGCCCGTTCGGGTCGCTCTTGAGCGACACCTGCACGGACTGGCGGAAATCCCCGTGCTTGAGCGTGAAGTGGATCGGCCGATCCTCTCGGCGCTCGCCGCCCTTGCCCAGCACCTCCAGCGTGAATCGCCCGTCGGCATGCAGCAGGTGCAGGTCCTCGACCTGCATCGTCGCGTCGATGCCGTTGAGGCTGTACGTCGCGCTGTCGGCGAGGTCGATCTTCTTGTTCAACGCCTGGTTCTTGACCTTCGCCTTGAGCGTGAAGCTGATCCGCCGCAGACGCTCGGGCACCCGGAGTTCGTACGTCGCCTCCCGGTTCTCGAACAGCTCGAAGTTCTTGACCTCCTGCGTGGTGGTCACCCCGTCCTGGTCGACGCTCGACAGGACCAGCGCCACGTCGGTCAGCACGTCCAGCGTCACGGGCTCGCCGTTGACCGACAGCATCGGGCGGACCATCACCTGGACCTTCTTGCGCGTCAGCAGGGCCTCGCGGTCGACGTAGATGCCCGCCTGCAGCGCGTAATTCTCGCCCAGGTGGTTGAAGCTCGTCCGCTGGGCAAACGCGCCGTCGGTGAGGATGATCGACTGCGTGGTCGGCTTGTTCGTGTAGGGGATGGTGATCTCGCCGTCCTCGTCGGCGGTGTACTTGTGCCCCGCCAGCCAGATTGCCGCTGTCGGGACCTTCTTGAGTCTCAGACGGCAAGAAGCCCGTCTTCGCCACCATCGGCGACGGCACCTTTCTG
>CAZEJA010000172.1:0-6733 GCA_964512215.1 uncultured Planctomycetaceae bacterium | reverse complement strand
CCCTCCCCTCTACCTAGCGCGGCCGTGTTGGCGGGAGGCGCACCCTTCTTCGCCGCCAGCAGCGGCGCCGTCCGCTCTCCCGGTTTCTCCACTCGCCCACCAACACCGGAGACCGCCTTCTCCGCCGCGTCCAGCACCTTCCCTTCCGACGCGGTTGCGAGAATCCTAACGACGTCCCGGTAGCCCTCGGCCGTGCCGATCTCGCTCAGCGCTCCCAACGCCGCAACACGCACGTTCTCGTCCGGACCAGCCGCCGCCCGGACCAGGGGTCCCGTGGCGCCGGGTGTTCCTCGTGCGACCAGCGTTCGGATCGCCTCTTCCCGCATCCCCGCGGGTTCGATCCGGTGCATGGACATGATCCCGACCAGCGTCTTGTCGATGTCCTTGCCGGTCATCCGCGCCAGACTCTCCCGGGCCGCGGCTTGGACGGAGCCGGTCTGGGACGCTCCCAGTGCGAGCAGTTCCATGATGGCCGTTCCGTAGCCGAGACGGGCCGTCGCGCGAATCGCCGCCAGGCGGACCGATTCGTCTTTCGAGCCGAAGAGTTTCGTAACCGCCGGGGCGGCGGCGCGGTCGCCGCGCTCGGCGAGTGCGGCGAGCAGAAGGGCCTGTCTGGCGGGAGCAAGGCCGCCCAACTCCGCCGCAAGTGCCGTTGTGGTGTCCGCCCCGGGCAGGCGGACGGTCAAGCGACAGGCGGTGGCTGCGAGCAAGTCGTTGTCGGACCGCAGGGCCTCCAGCACGCCCGGCAGGGCGGCGGCGGGGCTTGCCTGCGCGAGTCCGGCCAGAGCGGCCAGGCGGATCGAATTCGGGCGCTTCGATGAACAGAGCGATTGGTAGACCTTCCCGGCGGCGCTGGCGTCGGAGGCCTCGTTCAGGCGCTCCGCGCAGCGGAGCAGGGCGTCATCGACGGCACGGCCGGGCTTGGCGGTCTGCAGTGCCGTGGCGGACTGCTTCGTGCCGATCCCGCCCAGCGCCCGGGCAGCGGCAGCAGCGAGTCCCGCATCGTCGGATCCCAGCAGGGGGGCGATCGCTTCGACCGACCGCTCGTCGCGCCGCGCGCCGAGAGAGTTGACCAGTCCGATCTTCGCAGTGCCCTTCGCCTGTGCAAGCGCCGCCCGCAGCGCCGCACTGGCGGCGTCGCCTTCGATCGCCTCCAGCGCGCGACGGGCGGCGTCACCCAACTTCCGATCGCCCAGCAGCTTCGCCAGCACGGGCACTTCGGCGTCGGATACCACCAGCGGAAGCTGCCCGCAGATGAACACCTTCGCCGCGTGCGTTGTCTCGGCGTCGGTCAGCAGGGCGGCGAAGCTCCGTGCAAGGGCCTTCCGCTGCTTCGCATCGCCCGTCGCCCGTCCGGTCAGGCGCTCGAAGTCGCGGAGAATCCTCGCCTCCGCGCCGTAGTCGTACTGCTTGAGCTTCGCCATCGCCTCTTCCGGCGGGTACGCATCGGCCGCCGGGGGAGGAGCGGCGGATGCGAGCAACGCGACGGCGAGGGCAGTCAAGGCAATCGTTCGGTTCATCGGTTCACTCCCGGCAGGGGTTCCCGTCGTCTACAGTGTCCATGGCGCCCGCATGGATCGGCGGAGCATGCGGTTGGCGGCGGCATCGTCGACGAATCGCTCGGCCGCCCAGTCCCACGTCAGTTTCCGTTCCAGTCGCGTGGCGATGTCTGCGATGAGCGAGATGGTCGTCGCGGCGTGACAGGCCTCGACGGAAGCGACCGGGTCGCGCCGCGTGCGGATGCACTCCAGGAAGTTCCCTTGGTGGTCGCGCGACTCGTACAGATGCTCGTCGTCGGGCTTGAGTTTGATCTGCAGCAGCGACGCCGGCTCGGCCCGGATGCCGCCGCGGGTGACGTGCACCCAGCCCTTCGTGCCCTCGAAGCGGCAGCCCTGCCTGTGGTCCGGCGTCTTGTTGTCGCAGAACGTCATCCGCAGCCCGCCGGGCGTGACGACCTCGGTGTTCCACGTGATGGACGTGTTCGCAATACCGTCGGTCGGGAAGACCGCCGTCCCGCCGACCTGGACCTTGCCCGCATGCAGCGCGGGGGCGCCCCACAGGGCGATGTCGCAGTGGTGCACGCCCCAGGACTGGATCCAGCCTGCGCAGTAGTCGTAGATGAAATACCAGTTGAAGCTGCACTTGAGGTCGTTGTAGGGCGTCAGCGGCGCCGGTCCCACCCAGAGGTCGTAGTCGATGTCGGGCGGCGCGGGCTTGGCCGGGGCGTTCGGCAGGGCCCGCCCGCCGGGCACGCCGACCTTCACGCGCTTCAGCGTTCCGAGGTACCCGTTGCGGGCGAGTTCGCAGGCGAAGCGGAAGTTCCGCCCCGACCGCTGCTGCGTGCCCGCCTGGAAGATCCGCCCGTAGCGGCGCACCGCCTTGCACAGGGAGCGTCCCTCGGCCACCGTCAGCGTCAACGCCTTTTCCCCGTACACGTCCTTGCCGGCCTCACACGCCATCGCGCCCTGCAGCGCATGCCAGTTCTCGGGCGAGGCGATGGCGACCGCGTCGATGTCGTCCCGCGCGAGGATGTCGCGGAAGTCCGCATAATCCTTGCAGCCCTTGGATGCGTTCTCGGCCATGGCGCGGGTTCCGAGGCGCAGTTTCTGCTGCGGATCGCAGACGGCCAGCACTTCGGAGTCCGGTCGCGACGAGAACGCCTTCGTATGGTGCCTGCCGCGGTTGCCCGCCCCGATCACGCCCACCGTGATCCGCTCGCTGGGCGCTACCGCGCCGTCGCGCCCCAGCACCGAACTCGGAACCAGGTAGGGCAGGGCGATTCCGGCGGCGGCGCCCTTGAGCACCCCGCGCCGCGAACAGGCTTGCCTCTCGGCGACGTTCGTCCGTGTCTGTTTCCTCTGTGACATCCTCATCTCCTCGGTCGGTTCCGCTTCTCCATACTCGGTGGTATGTCAATGCTCGCAATGTCTTCGCATTCCGCTGCGGCTTCGTTGGCTATGCCTTCGCCCCCAGGATCCGCATCAGATCTTCCACCACCATCTGCTGGTCGGCGGCGGTGCAGATGTCCGGCTCGAACAGGGCCCGCTGCTTGACGCCCTCCATGGCCGTCAGCATCAGGTTCACTGCTCGCCGCGGATCATCGGCGCGGACTTGCCCGGCCGCCTGGGCGGCCTCGACCAGCCCGACGTACAATTCCCGGACCGTGTCGTAGAACTGCCCCCAGCCCGCGCGGACGTCCCGGTCGTGCAGCGAGAGGGCGAAGACCTCCGTCGTGAATACGCGATTGCTCTCGTCCATGATGCACGACCGCACCGACTCGGACACGACACGCTCCAGGCGCTCCAGCGGGTCGGTCAGCGGGGCGATCGCCGCGTGCGTCTGCTGCTGCCAGCGGCGGTAGTAGTAGTTGCAGGCCGCGAGGATCACGTCCTTCTTGCTGCAGTAGTGGTGGTAGAGGCTGCCCTTGGTGACCCCCGCGTCGGCGGCGACTTCGTCGAGGCTCACGCGCTCGAACCCGTGCTCCGCGAACAGACCGAACGCGCTGCGGGCGAGCTTGCTGGGCATCTCCGGTGCGAGGGCGGGCATGGTAGCTCCTTTCCGGCTGTGCGGGGTCGTGAGCGGGAACCATACTGGCGGGTATGGCACGATGCAAGGACTTTTCCGGAAGAATTTCGGGTCATCGATGGGGGGCAGGGGGGGCATTGACCCGGCCCGGTCGACAAACCTATCCTAGACGGGTGCAGATATGGCATTTCCCGGGATCATCTCGGCGCCGCTGCGGTTGATTGGGCGCATGGTCTGGTCGGTCCGCTGTGCGTTCTGTCGCGGCGACGACCTCTGTGAGCACGCGGGCGGCGACCAGCCGGCGGTTACCGTCTCCGTCTCCGGTCAGGAGTGGCTGCAGAAGGCGGGAGGGGCGTACGACTACACCCTCGTGATGGACAGGACGTTCTTCTGGCGATGGGTGCTGGTCGCCGCCGGGGCGGAATTCCGCCTGGAAGTCCAGGGCGTGCTGGACCAGCACGGGGGTGTCTGCCGCCTGCAGGCGCGGCTGCTGGAGAGCGATCAGGCGGTGGCGGAATGGCTGGACGTCACGGAGCACGTGCGATGCGTGGGGGGCAGGCTGACGGGCTCGTTCGGCCTTCCCGCCGCCCGGGCGGGCGCCGAGGGGGACGGCGGCGTGCACGTGGTATTGAATCCCGACGGCCTCCGCCGGGCGAAGCGGTCCTGACGACGCGCGAAGGGGAGGAATCCATGGGACTCAGTCGAAGACAGTTCATGCACGCCGCGGTTATCGGCGGCGCAGTCCTCCCGGTGTCCCGAACCACGAGGGCGCGGGCTCCCGGAAAGCCCGCGAACCTGTTGCTGATCCTGACGGACAACCACGGTCCGTGGACGCTGGGCTGTTACGGGAACACGGAGATCCGTACGCCGCACATCGATCGACTCGCGGCTGAGGGGATGCGGTTCACACGGGCGTTCGCCTCCAACGCCGTCTGCTCGCCGACGCGGGCGACGCTGCTGACCGGGCTGATCCCGTCCCAGCACGGCGTGCACTGCTACCTCCGCGCCAACGAGGCCCAGATGGGCCCGGGTGCCTACTGCACGATCCGGGAGTTCCCCACGCTTCCGAAGACGCTGGCCGCGGCGGGATACACGTGCGGGCTGGTGGGCAAGTGGCATCTGGGCGACAACCTCCGCCCGCAGGAGGGCTTCACGACCTGGATCACCAAGCCGCACGGGCACACGAGCACGTTCTACGGCGCGGCCGTCATCGAGGACCAGAAGGTCCGCAAGGAGGAGGGCTACCTGACCGACCTGTGGACGACCCGCGCGGTGAAGTTCCTCGAACAGGCCGCGGACAAGCCGTTCTTCCTGATGCTCGCCTACAACGGGCCGTACGGTCTGGGCGGGCTGCTGACGAAGCCCGCACGGAATCGTCACGCGGCGTATTACGCGGACAAGGGGCTGCGGTGCTTCCCGCGGCCGAAGCAGGTCCACCCGTGGCAGCGGAAGCACGTCAACAGCCGCTTCGTCAACAACGTCGCGGCGATGCGGCGGTACGCGGCCGAGGTCAGCGGCGTCGACGACGGGGTCGGCGAGGTGATGGGGGCGCTGAAGCGGTTGGGGCTCGACCGTAACACGCTGGTGGTCTTCACGGCCGACCAGGGATTGGGCGGCGGACACAACGGTATCTGGGGGATGGGCGACCACACGCGCCCGCTGCACGCCTTCGACGCGACGATGCACGTGCCGTTGATCGTGCGGCACGCGGGGAGTGTTCCGGGGGGCAAGACGTGCGAGCGGATGGTGGGCAACTATGACATCATGCCCACGCTGCTGAGTTATCTGGGCGTCAGCGCGAAACCGCAAGCGGTAGCCTCGCCGGGGCGGGACTTCTCGGGGATGCTCCGCGGGAAAGAGGTCGAGTGGGACGACGTGATCTTCTACGAGTTCGAGAACGTGCGCTGCATCCGGACGGGACGGTGGAAGTACGTCCGCCGTCACGCGGACGGACCGAACGAACTCTACGATCTGCAGGCCGACCCGGACGAGCGGCGGAACCGGATCGACGACGACGCCTGCGCCGCGACGCGCGAAAGGCTGCGGCGGCGCCTCGAGGAGTTCTTCACGCGCCACGCCGATCCGAAGTACGATGTCTGGCGCGGGGGGAAGGCCAAGACGAAACTCCTGTACCGCTCGGGCGGGAAGAGAAAGGCGAAGACATGATGCGAGAGGCGACGCGGCGTGGGTTTCTCCAGGGCGCGATAGTCGGGACGGCCTCGCTGGGCGTCGCCCGGGCGGCTCTGCGGGTGAGCGCGGCCGAACCGAAGAAGGTCGAGGCGGTTCGAATCCGATTCCTGGATGCGGAGGGGAAGACGCTCGCCGACGCGGTCGGGACGGGCGGGCCGACGGCGGTCGTCGTCGACCGGACGTACGCCAAGGGCGACCGCATTCACATCAGTGGTCCGGGACATCTGGTGATCCGCCTGGACGAGCATCTTCCCGAGGCGGCGGTGTATTCGCCGACCGGGCGTGTCGACTTCCCGATTCCGCACGGGCGCAAGCGGGCGCAGGAGCGGCGCGTCTATCCGCCCAAAGCCTTCGAGGGCAAGCGGCACGTGATGACCGCGCGGGCGGCGACGGCCAAGGAGATCGCCGCCGCCCGCAACGTCGCGCTGAATCCCTACGACGTTCGCGGCGAGACGACGTTCTACCCGCACGCGACGAGCAACAGCGAGTGTCGCAAGCAGGCGGAGTTCGCCGCCCGCAACGCCGTCGACGGCGAGGGGCGGAACACGAAGCACGGCGGCTGGCCGTTCCAGAGTTGGGGGCCGGACAAGCGGACGGACCTGTGGTGGCAGGTCGAGTTCGGGCGCCCCGTCGCGGTCGACCGGCTCGTGCTGACGATCCGGGCCGACTTCCCGCACGACCGCCATTGGCACCAGGGGGCGATTGTCTTCTCCGACGGGTCGCGCGAAGCGATCGAGATCGAGAAGACCGCCAAGCCGCAGACGTTCGCGTTCGCGAAGCGGACGGTCGAGTCGCTGAAGATCACCGACCTCGTTCAGGCCGAACCGCTGGGGTGGTGCGCTCTATGCGAGGTCGAAGTCCGCGGCGCCGACGTTCCGCCGAAGCGCAAGTAACGCGGCGGACCGGAGCCCGCCGCGGCGGTGCGTGTTGGAATGTGCCGGTGGGAACTACGAGGCGTCGTCGTCCATGCCCTTGTCGCCGGACTTCCGGTTCATCTCTTCGATCGCCTGGGCGGCGC
>CAZEJA010000171.1:0-6764 GCA_964512215.1 uncultured Planctomycetaceae bacterium | reverse complement strand
CGGCGCGGCGATCTTCGCGATCCCGCTGATCCTCGCGACCTGGGCGATGTCGGTGAACCCGCACTTCGAGAAGACCGTCCGCATCCAGACGGACCTTGACCACCGCGTGATCGACACCGGCCCGTACCGCATCATCCGCCACCCCGGGTACGTTGGCTTCATAGGGGCGTTGAGCTTCGCCCCCCCTTTCCTGCTGGGTTCGTGGTGGGCATTCCTCCCCGCGCCGGTCGCCGTCGCGGTGTTGATCCTGCGGACGGCCCTGGAAGACCGCCTGCTGCGACGCGAGTTGCCCGGCTATGAGCAGTACGCCCGGAGGGTCCGCTACCGCCTCATCCCCGGCATCTGGTAGCCCTTCACCGCAAATCCCCCGTTGTGTCCTCGCTGATCGCGCAGGTATGATCATGCGGCGGCGATGCGTGAATCGCGGCGCCAACTCGATTCGGGCCCTTGCGACGGAAGGAGGCGGAAGATGACAGTGATGCAGCCGGGGCGATCGCGCCAAGCGGGGATCCATCTGCTTCCTGCCGCTCTATTGCTTTCGCTGGCGATGGGCTGCACTGCGATGGCGGCCGAACCGTACAAGCCCACGTGGGAATCCCTCAAGACCCATCCCGTCCCAACGTGGTTTGAGGATGCCAAGTTCGGTATCTACACACACTGGGGCATCTACTCCGTGCCCGCCTACCTGACCGAGTGGTACCCACACGGGATGTACATGAAGGAAGGCTTCCGCAAGAAGGACTTCTACGGCTACCACACCAAGCACTTCGGCCCGCCCGAGAAGTTCGGGTACAAGGACTTCATCCCGCAGTTCACGGGGGCGAAGTTCAATGCCGACGCGTGGGCCGACCTGTTCGCCCGCGCGGGCGCCAAGTTCGCCGGGCCCGTCGCGGAGCATCACGACGGATTCGCGATGTGGGACAGCAAGCTCACCACGTGGGACGCCGCCGACATGGGCCCGAAGGTGGACGTCACCGGCAAGCTGGCCGTCGCGATCCGCAAGAAAGGCATGCGGTTCATCGCGTCATTCCACCACGCGCGGAACTGGTCGTACTATCCGCACGAGGGCGACTTCGACACGAACGACCCGAAGTACGCCTACGTCGGCAGCATCTACGGGCCCATCCACGGGCCCAAGGACCCGCCCAGCAAGGAGTTCCTCGAGGACTGGAAGGCCCGCATCGTGGAGGTGGTCGAGAAGTACGACCCGCAGATGCTGTGGTTCGACGGCGGCTGGGGGCGGAGCCACTTCGACCCGTACAAGCGACAGTTGCTGTGCGACTACTACAATCGCGCCCGCAAGGCCGGCAAGGAAGTGTGCGTGACGTACAAGGGCGAGGACCTGCCCGAGGGCGCCGGTATTCTGGACTACGAGCGCGGGCGGGCCTCGGGCATCCGCAAGACCGCCTGGCTGACCGACACGTCGGTGTACGTCAACTCCTGGGGGTACATCCAGGACCTCAAGTACTACTCCGCCGACTGGATGATCGACGAACTGCTCGACATCGTCAGCAAGAACGGCGTGATGCTGTTGAACGTCGGGCCCAAGCCGGACGGCACGATCCCCGAGAAGGCGAGAGAGATGCTGCTGGCGATGGGGGCGTGGCTGAAGGCCAACGGCGAGGGCGTCTACGGCACGCGCCCGTGGAAGGTGTTCGGCGAGGGGCCGACGAAAGTCCCCGCCGGCAAGCGCGCCCGCCGCAAGGATGATTACACCGCGAAGGACATCCGGTTCACGACGAAGGGCAAGACGCTGTACGCGATCTGCCTGGCCTGGCCGGGCGAGAAGGCGGCCGTCCAGTCGCTCGGACGCACC
The DNA here is from genome assembly GCA_964512215.1 of uncultured Planctomycetaceae bacterium. Lineage (GTDB taxonomy): Bacteria > Planctomycetota > Phycisphaerae > SM23-33 > SM23-33 > CAZEJA01. Next base: position 4,948 of record CAZEJA010000171.1, on the reverse strand, counting down.
GCCGCCCTGCTGGAAGGCAGAATCGCCCGCGTGACGATGCTGGGAGCCGAAGGAGACCTCCCGTTCACGCGCGGAGACGCCGCGCTGACCGTCACCGTGCCGAAGACGCCGCCGTGCAAGCATGCCTTCGTGCTGAAGATCGTTACCGAGTAAGTACCCCGGATCGCCGCACCCAGGGAAGTTCATGCGATTCGCCACGTTCTTAGTTCGTCACCGATGGCTGGTCCTGGGCGTTCTCGCCCTGGTGACGGCGGGGTCGCTCGCCCTGCTGCCGCACATCCGGTTCGACTTCACCCCCGAGGCCGTCCTCCGCGGCGGCGACGACCTGGTCACCTACGCCGAGTCGTTCAAGAAGACGTTCCAGCACAACGATGCGGTGCTGCTGGTCGTGCTCGAGGCGACCGGGGAGGCCGACGCTCTCTCGGCCGAGGCTCTCACCTGGCAGCGGCGGGTCGCCGAGCGCCTCGCCGCCCTGCCGCGCATCCGGCGCGTCGATGCCGTCGTCACACTGCAGATTCCCCGGATGCGCCTGGCGGGGCCTCCCTGGATGACGGCCGAGCCGTTGCTTGCGGCGCCGTCCGTCGACGCCGCCGCGGAGGCCCGTGTCCGCCAGGCTGTCGACGACCTCCCGCTGCTCGACGAGGCACTGATCAGCACCGATCGCCGCGTCACGTCCTTGGTCGCGAATGCGGCGCCGGATTCGTATGAGGTCACGGCCATGCGCCCCATCGTCGGCGCGGTGGAAGGCATCCTGGGCGAGACGCCCCCGCCGCCCGGCTACGCCGTACACCTCAGCGGCCTGCCCGCGATGCGCGTCGACATCGTGGACAACCTGCGCAGGAATCTCCTGACGCTCTTTCCCGCGGCGGGGGTGCTGTTCCTGATCGTCCTGGGCCTGGAGTTCCGCCGCATCTCGGGGACGGTCCTTCCCCTGCTGGCCGTGGGCGTCGGGCTCGCCTGGACGGTGTCCACCATCGTGCTCCGCGGGGATTCCTTCACGATCATCACCAACATCCTGCCCGTGCTGCTGTTCGTCATCGGCATGGCCAACTGCGTGCACGTGGTCAACCGGTACGCCGAGGAGTCGGAGCGCCTCGGGGAGGACACCTTCGAGGCCACCCGCCGCACGATCGCCCACATGTCGGTCGCGTGCTTCCTGACGTTCCTGACGACGGGGATCGGTTTCTCGACGCTGCTCGGGGCACGCAGCGTGCAGCTCAAGTCGCTGGGATGGTACGCGATCACGGGCATGGGCTTCCTCTACGTCACCACGATCGCCGTGCTCGGATGCCTGCTGCCCAGCTTCCGCGCCCCCCGCCACACGCATGCGATGTCCTCACGGATTCACCCCGTCGCCCGGTTCGTCGGCTTCGCCGGACACGCCGTCGCCCGGCGCCCGCGTACGGCGCTGGGCCTGAGCCTCGCGCTCATCGCGGTGTTCCTCTGGTTCGCCTGCTTCGTCCCCGCGAACTCCCGGATGTTCGAAACCTACGAGAAGGGCCATCCGCAGATCCGGGCGCTGCGGCTTGTCGAAACCCGTCTCGGCGGCATCCTGCCCCTGGAGATCAGCCTCACTGCCGACGCCGACGGGCGGTTCCTCCAGCCCGACACGTACGCCCGCGTCGCCCGCGCCCAGCGGTTCGCCTCCCGCCTCGACACCGTCCTGTTCGCCCGCTCCTACGTGGACCTGCACCAGGAGATCCACGCGAAGATGACGCGCCGCAGCGAATTCCGCGCCGAGATGCCCGCCGACAGCGACGCCGGGCGGATGCGCCTCAAGACGCACGATGCGATCCTGCGGAGCATCGCCTCGGCGTCCCAGTACGACTCGTTCCTGACCACCGACGGGCGGCGGGCGCGGATCATGCTTCGCGTCCGCGACGTGGGCAGCCGCCGCATGCTGGGCGTTCTGGACGTGCTGAACGACAAGCTCGCCGAGATCTTCCCGCCCGGGTCGGGCATCGAGACGCGCCTCACGGGCGACGCCCAGGTCCACGCGCGGGCGATGAACAGTTTCCTCCGCGACCTGGTCACGTCACTGCTGGGCGCCTCGCTGGTCATCTTCTTCGTCATCGGGCTGCTGTTCCGGTCGCTCCGGATCGGCCTGATCGCCATCCTGCCCAACATCACGCCGCTCGTGCTGACGTGGGGATACATCGGGATGCGCGGCTACGAAATGAACGCCGGCAACGTCGTCGTCTTCGCGATCAGCCTGGGCATCGCGGTCGACAACACCATCCACTTCCTCGCCCGCTTCCGCGAGGAAGTCCAGCTCGACGGCGACATTCCCGAAGCGATCCGGCGGTCCTACCACGGCACGGGGCGGGCGATCGTCCTGACCAGCGTCTTGATCGTCGCGGGCCTGTCGGTCCTGCTGCTGTCTCAGTTCGTCCCCAGCCGCCGCTTCGCCGAACTGACCAACGTCACCATCGCCGGCGCCCTCGTCGGCGACCTCTTCCTCTTGCCCGCCTGCCTCATGCTGTTCTGGAAAAGTCCCCGCCCCCGGGCCGACGCCATGGAGATCGACGGGGAGGGAGAGCGGCCGGTAAGCGTGGAGACACAGGGGGATGGGCGGGGAAATGACGAATGCGAAATGTCGAATGTCAAATGAATGACGAATGTCGAATGTTGAACGTCGCCGAGCCTTCGCCCCACCGGCTCATTTGACATTCAGCATTCGGCATTCATTCGTCATTCAGCATTCGTCATTTGACATTTCTGCCGACAGGCATCCCTCAGGGATGTCCCTTGCGGGGCAGACTAGAACCGCACGTTCAGGCCCGCCTGGAACGTATGGGCCCGGCCGAACTCGCGGATCAGTTCCGGCAGCATGTTGTACTGGTAGCCGAAGAACAGCCCCGCCCACTTGGACAGGAACACCGAGACGCCGGCGGAGCCCGCGATGTTGCCGCGCTGGTCGAACGACACCGACCCGCGCAGGAACAGGAACTCCAGCACGCGGTGCTGCGCCGAGAGCGACCACCGGTGGCTGTGCAGGGAATCGTCCTTGTTGCAGAACGCCCCGTACTGGTAATCCAGCGAGAGCGTGGACATGTCCGTGTACTCCCACGAGATGGCCGGGCGGAGAATGAACTGCTGCTGCGTGCCGCTGTCGTTCACAGTGCTGGTCACGGGGGGGACCGGAAACGGAACCTGCGTCACCGTCGTGACCTCGCTGCGGTACGGCGCAAACCCGTATTCGAACACGAGGCCCGCCAGCCAACTCTCCGCAAACTGCCACAGCCCGCCGAACCGCCAGCGGTAGCTCTCGGCGTCGCCGTCGGACTTCACCGAAGTCATGGTCCCCGGGATCGGGGCGCCGGGCGTGGGGAACACGCCGTCCTGATCGATCTTCGCCTTGGCGAAGTTGAAGTTCGCGCCGATCGCCCAGTCGCCGAACCGCTTGGCCCACTGGAGCTGCGCCGTGTCCACGCGGTAGTCGAAGTCCATCCCCTGATTGTTCCGACGCCCCGTGTTGCGGATCTGGCTGACGGTGGGCTGGAAGGTGCCCCACTTGCGCGAGTCCCACGTCAGTGACTCGCCCATCACGTGCAGGTTCATGCCCTCACTGAAGCAGACGTTCGAGTAGTACGGCGCGATGACCGTGCCGAACTTGTTGGGGATGCCGAACCACCCCGCCGAGGCCGGGTTGATCGCCGACGACCATCGATTGGCCGCCGTCGGGCCGCCCAGGGCGGAGACTTCCGTGAACCGCAGGAACGCCGGCGCCAGACGGACGGAGAAGTCCTTCTCGTCATAGTCGCTGCCCGCCCGGGCTGCGCTCGGCAGGATCACGAGAACCGCGCAAAGGAAAAGCCCCATCCCTCGGGGCCCGATGCGGAATCGCCTCGTTTCAGAACACCTCATTCGCTGCTCCCATCGATGCGCGCCGTCGCCTCCCAGCCGGGCGCGCGGGCCGGAATTGTGCCCGTATCCTAGGCCCCGCAACGGCGAATGCAAGGCTTTTCCCCGTCATTCACGGCTTCTCGCCGCCGCCACGCCGCGTTTTGGGCTCAACTCCCGTTGACCCGAAACGAGAAATCGCTATGATGTCTACCTCACTCGCCGGATGGATTCCGGCTGGGACCAACGTAGCGGCCCCATCGTCTAGAGGCCTAGGACACCGGGTTTTCATCCCGGCAACCGGGGTTCGAGTCCCCGTGGGGTCATCCCGTGCGGCTGTTCGCCCTCGCGAGCAGCCGCATTGCCTTGCGCACAGCCGCAGAAGCAAGGTCCCTCCTCTTCGGACGGGTCGGCTTGCGTCTCCTTGCGAGACGTTTCGGCGTCATACTGCACCGGATTCTGCACCGCTTTCGCGAAGTGGTCCTCGGTCAGTTGCAGGTAGTGTTTCGCGGCGACCGGCTGCGAGTTGCCAATCCAGGCGCACGCGACGTGCAGCGGGGAAGCAAGCTATCCGGCAGATTCTTCTTGCAGTACAAGGCGCGGTATTGAGGATCGCACCACACCGATCACCTGTCTTTCTCCGGGCCGTTCCGGCGTGTCCGCCGGACAGGTGAAGACAGCGGACGCCGCCGGAACGCTTCCCGCCCGTCGGCGGGCTTCCCGATTCGACGTATTGTATCGCATCCCCCGCTGAAGGCGAAGGCCGTCTTGACGACCATGCTCAAAGACCGGCGGGGCAATGGTGCGCGGCCCCGGTAACGCAGGGGCGCACAGAAACGCCCTCCCCAGCCAAGAGAGGACGTTTCGCATGGCCGTTTCTCTAGGAGATCGGTATAGCGAACGGTCCCCCGTCGAGATCGGGGTCAGCCTTTCTGGCGAGCTTATCGACGATCGCGATGCCTCTCATACGACCTTTCCTGCATGGTCATTTATCGGGCTTCTTCAGTTTACGAGCTTTGGACACTGCCTTTACCCCTGCGGGGCGCGCCTCGCGTCCCCGGGCCGGTTATGCCTGAAAACCAGATAGAAACCGGTTTTGCGGATT
>CAZEJA010000170.1:0-6769 GCA_964512215.1 uncultured Planctomycetaceae bacterium | reverse complement strand
GACGTCATCGATGCCGACCTCTTTCTCCGTCTTCCTTCCGCACTTGCCTGCCGACGCCGGCAGCACCAACGCGACACACACCGCAATCAACGCCACGCCCAACAGCCAATGTGACTTTCTCATCGTCCGTCTCCTTCCACCCAATCGTATCGGCATCTCCGGGCCTTCCGGAAGCCATCCTATTGCCTGTTCTGACGGAATTCTACCGAGCCGGACATGAGAGGACCGTGAGAAGGGGCGATTTTCCTGGTTTTTCTGACCGCGCCGCTCGCCCCGCTGTTTCCCTCTGTGTCCTCTGTGTCTCTGTGGTTCGTTGTTCAACCCGACATGCCTACTCTTCATCGAGGTCGAAGAGTTCGCGGAGGGCGTCGACGCGGGCGCGGAGGCCTTCGGCGCCGGCGCTGCTGCGGAGGCTGGTGGTGGGTTCGTGGAGGATGCGGCGGATCGTCCGGTGCAGCGCCCGCTGCAGAATCTCGCTGTCCTCATCGGCGTCGTCGTGCGTGGACAGTTTCTTGCGGGCGTCGGCCAGTTCCTCGGCGGCGATCGCCTCCAGGCGCCGGTAGAGCGCCTCGATCGTGGGGGCCACGTCGCGGACGTCGAAGGCGTCCATCAGTTCCCGCACGTGCTCGTCGATGATCGCCTCGGCGGAATCCCGCTCGCCGTGACGCGTCGAGAGCGTCTGGAGCACGACGCGGTCGAGGTCGTCGATGTTGTAGAGGAACACGTTGTCGACCCGCCCGGCGGCCGGGGCGACGTCGCGCGGGACGGCGATGTCGATGATCAGCAGCGGGCGCCCGTTGCGGGCTGCCTGGGCGCGGCGGACCATTTTCTCGGTGATCAGGGGCGCCTCGGCGCCGGTGGCCGTCACGACGAGATCGGCGGCGGCGAGGTGATCGGCCAGTTGCGCGAACGCCACGGGCTCGCCGCCGGACGCTCCCGCCAGGTCCGCGGCGCGGGCATCCGTGCGATTGGCCAGCAGCAGTCGCCCGGGGTTCAGCGCGGCCAGGTGGGTCAGCAGGAGCTGGTTCATCTTCCCGGCCCCGACGTTCAGCACGCACTTGCCCGCGAGGTCGCCGAAGATCTGCCCCACGCAGTCGACCGCGACGGACGCGACGGACACGCGTCCGGCGCCGATGGCCGTCTCGGTGCGGATGTGCTTGGCGACGTGGAAGGCGGCCTGGAAGAGATCGTTCATGACCGCCCGGGCGGCGCCCGCGTCGACGGCGGCGGCGTAGGCCTGCTTCATCTGGGCGACGATCTGCGGCTCGCCCGGAACGAGGCTGTCGAGCCCGGCGCCGACGGCGAAGAGGTGTCGCGCCGCCCCGGCGTCGGCGAGCCCGTAGGCGGCCTCGACGACAGCTTGTGTGTCGGCGCCGTGGAACCCCGCCAGCCACTCGCGGACGTTCTGCTCGGAGGGGGCGGCGTGGATTGCCCGGGCAACGTAGACTTCCACCCGGTTGCAGGTGGACAGGAGCACGAACTCCGCGCGGGGCCACGTGGCGGCCAGGTCGGCCAGGGCGCGGCGCATGTGGGCGTCGTCGAACGCGAGTTTCTCGCGAAGCTCCACGCCGGCGGTCTTGTGGCTCAGGCCTGTGCAGACGAGTCGCATCTCACTACCCCGGCACGAGATGGGCGATAAGCAGCACAAGGACGACCAGCGCGAACCCCGCGATGCTCAACCCCGCGGCCAGACGTCCCCGGAACCTCTTGCCCCGGATCGCGCCCAGCGCGACGGCGTAGACGGCCCACGTCGCCGCGGCGAGCACCATCTTCGGGTGCGTCTGCCAGAGGTGGAACCAGTCCTCCCGCTCCGGCTGAAACGCCTGGTGCAGCCCCATGGCGATGGCGGCCGTCAGCAGCGCGAAGCCGACATAGACCATGCGGCGGACGAAGCGGTTGAGGGCTTCGAGGCTGGGCCCGCCCGAGGCGATCTCGGCGGGGTCTTTCCTGCGGAGGTTGGCGTACTTGCGGAGATAGCGCCACCCGGCGACCGCGCCGGCGGCGAAGCAGAGAATCCCGGCCGCCGCTGCCACGACATGGAAGAGGAATGCCGCCCGCTCCCAGGCGGTCTGCGACGCGTCGGCGAGCAGCATCAATGCCGGCCATCCCGTGCTCACGTCGCCCCGCCTTCCCGGCGGATCCGCTCATCCGCCATAGCCTCGAGTGCGTCGGCGCCACCCTCCTGGAACGCCCGCGTCGCCTCGTCACTCGTGAGGGACTTGAGGATCACGCCGCGCCGGTCGACGTCGTCGACTTCCGCCTTGACCTTGTCCCGTATGCTCGCCAGCGCCGCGGCGTACTCGCCGATGCGCTCCGGCAGGGCGGCGCCGAGAATCGATTTGAGCCTCCCCGCCAGCGCGGGCGAACAGCCGCCCGTCCCGACGGCGACGATGACGTCCCCGTCGCCGACGACAGCGGGTACGTAGAAGTCGCAGTCCTCGGGTTGGTCGACCGCGTTGACGATCGCTCCGGCCTGTCGGGCGTCGCGGGAGATCCGCGTGTTCAGTTCGTGGTCGTCCGTGCAGGCGAACACCAGCACCGCCCCGACGAGGGCCTCGGCGCGGTAGTCCTCCAGCAGCAGTTCAACCTCAGCCAGGTCGGATTCGTCGTCGGCCTCGGGCGTGACCAGTCGCACCCGTGCACCGGCGTCGCGCAGCGAACGGACCTTGCGCATCCCCACGCGTCCGCCGCCGACGACGACCGCCAGCTTGCCGCGCACGTCCAGCATGATCGGATAGGTCCTCATGGGTATCTCCGCCGGCCCATTATAGTTGCCGCCGCCGACGCGTCACGCGTGAAAACCGCAGCCACCCTCATGCGGGGCGGGACCGCAGGCGCATCGCCCATCCGCGAACTGCCCAGAGCAGATCGGCCGCCACGTCCAGCAGGTTGCGCCGCGGCCGACGGACGGGGTTCCTTCCGACAATGTGTTCGCGGAGGTTGTCGTAGCGGTACGTCAGGTTCAGGCGCCAGACCAGCACCGCCGCGACCGGCCCGCAGGTGAGCAGCGCCCGCGCGGTGCGGACGACGATGCGGTCCAGGCGGTAGAACTGCCGGTACAGCCAGTCCGCGCCGTCCTGGAGCTGCGCCGCTGACATTCCCGCCGGGCGGATCACCGTATGCGGAAGTCGTAGTGGCCCCAGTCGCTGTCGACGACCCGCCCGTCCCGGACGAACGCCTCCCGCAGCGGCGTGCCCGGCTGGGGCGTGAGAATCGCCAACTGCAGCGCGTCGATCCGAGCGGCCTGCAGGAACCGCAACGTCCGCTGGAAAACCGTTACGTCATCGCCGTCCATGCCGACGATCATCCCCGCCTGCACGCCGATGCCTGCACGGCGGATTGCACGAATCCGCCGCAGGTACCCGCGCGAATCGTTGAAGCCCTTCTCCACGGCCGCGAGGTTCTCCTCGCTCAGTGTCTCGATGCCGACGAACAGCCCGCGGCACCCCGCACGATGCGCCAGGGCAAGCAGCTCGGGATCGTCGGCGATCTCGATGGAGCACTGGCTGATCCATCGCTTCTTCATCGGGATCATCGCGCGGAAGAGCTGCCGGGCGTACTGGGGGTCGCCGATGATGTTGTCGTCGACGAACATGAAGTTCCGCGGGATCGACCGCAACTCGGTCAGCACGTCCTCCAACGGGCGACTGCGGTGACGATGGTTGAAGAACGCGGTCACCGAACAGAACCGGCAGGCGTGGTTGCAGCCGCGCCCGGTCTGGACGGCGTGCACCGTCGCGTAGTGGTCGGCCGTGCTCTCCAGCAGCTTGCGGCGGGGGACCGGCACGGCGGACAGGTCCTGGTCCGCGTCGCTTCGGTAGACCTTCCGCAGCGTCCCGCCCTGAATGTCCTCCAGCACCTGCGGCCAGACGCCCTCGGCCTCCCCGGCGACGACGGCGTCGAAGTGCCCGGCGGCCTCGTCGGTGCAGAGCGTCGGGTGGAAGCCGCCCGCGACCGTGACCTTTCCGCGCCGCCGGAATTCGCGGGCGATCTCGTAGGCCCGCGGCGCCAGGGCGGTCATGAACGTCACGCCCACCACGTCCACGTCCGCGTCGACGTCCAGCGGCTGAACGTTCTCATCGCAGATCGTCACCTCGTGCTCGCCCGGGGTGAGAGCCGCCACCGTCGTCAGCGAAAGGACACTGAAGCGAAGCATCGCCCGGCGGGGGACAGGCGAACCGGGGGTCACGCGCAGGTGCTCGGCGGCTGGCAGGATCAGCAGGATCTTCATGGTTGCTCTCCGGAATCGTGTCTTGCGTGAAAACGGGTCAGTTGATGAATGGTATTCATTTCATGGGCAAGGCAAACGGCTTTGTCTCGACATCGGGGTCCTGGGCCCTGTATCGGGGTCCCGTGTGGGTCAGGTGTTGTCGACGTCTCCGAAGATGGCGCGGAGGATCAGTTCCCGGGCTTCGGCGGCGACGGCGTCGAAGGTCTCGTCGTTTTGGAAGTAGAACACAACGCCGGCCAGCATGCTCCAGAGGACGTCCACGGTGAGGGCCCGGTTGGCCGGGTCGCCAAAGCCAATCCGGTCCAACAGCCCGGCCGCCACCTGCTTGCAGGCGGCCTCGCGGGCCTGTAATCGATCCATCTGCTGCTGAGGCAAGTCCTTACGCCAGTGCCCGCCGCTGTCACGCTGGAGAACGAAGAAGATGATGTTGAAGTACTCGGGGTAGTCCCGGGCGAAGCCGAAGAACGCCTCGACCAGGCCCCGGGCCAGATCCGCCGGCGGGGCGGTGCGGCCCGATGCCTCCTCCAGCCGAGGCAGGAGCAGATCGTAGCCCTCCACGAGCAACTCCACGTACAGCACGTCCTTGCCGGGGAAGTAGAGATAGAGCGTTCCAGGCGCAAGCTCAGCTTCCAAAGCGATTTGCGGCATCGTGGCGCCCGCGTATCCCCGCTGCCAGAACACCTTCCGCGCCGCGTCCAGGATATCCTGCCGCCGCTGCCGTGCCTCCCGCTCTCGCCGCTGAGCCGTGCCCATCTTTCGTCTCCGAAGAATAGTCAGTAACTGAACATCATTCATTATCGCGAGGACGCCCAGGCGAGTCAAGGAGTTTTCACGGGATTTGCTGAGGAGGAATCGGGTGCCACGTTCAAGCGAAGCTTGGGCGTGCATGCATGCAGACAACGGGCAACGGGGCACGGGCAACGGGGGAAAGAAGCTATCAGCTATCAGCCGCCAGCAGCGGCGACGGCAACGGCAACGGCGGGGGTGTTCTGCTCCGAGGCTCGGACACGGGTGGCGAGACGGGGCGGGAGGGGATACACTTCGGGGGCGGCATGATGGTTTTCGCGGCAGCGTGCGGATGGGGAGACGAGAATGAAAGACATGCGATGGGTTGCTGCCCTGTGTCTCGCCCTCGCGGCCGAGGGGGCGGCGGGACAGGATGCCGCTTCGGGCGTCAAGAAGATCAAGATCACGGTCTCGAAGGAGACGACGCTCTTCACCGAACCCCTGAACGCGGACGGGACGGTGAACTACGTCGCCGCCCTCAACGCCGTGCTCGGCAAGGGCGTGACCCCCGAAAACAACGCCGCCATCCCCCTCATCCGAGCCTTGGGGCCCCGCAGCCTCGGGGAGAAGACGCGCGACCTGCTGCTTAGCGCCCTGAAGATGGAACCGCTGCCGGCCGAGGGAATCTACTTCAAGGGGCCCTTCTGGTTTTGCGGAGAGACCTATCCCGACAGTCCGAGAGGTCGAGAGCGGCTGACGGCTAGTCGAGACGCGTCCAGAAAGGGACCGGTTCAGGCGGCGGACCATCCGGAGCTGGCTGCGTGGGTACAGGCGAACCGTGAGCCACTGGCGGCAGTGAAGGCCGCCACGAACAAGCCCCGCTACTTCGTCCCGTGGGTATCGACCGAGACGCCGCCTTCCATGGAGGACGGGCTGTTGCGGGGACCGGGTCTCCGTCTGACGGAGGTAGGAAATGCCCTGGTCGCTCGGGCGATGCTGCGCGCGGGTGCAGGGGACATCGATGCCGCTCGGGCGGGTCTACGGACCGCGCGCCGACTGGGCAAGCTCCAGGTGCGGGAGAAGGGCACGGCCCCCGGTTTCCTGGCAGGGCTGGCGCCGATCCGGTTTGCCTGCCAGGCCCAGCGCGGTCTGGCCGCGCAAGGGAACCTGTCCGCCAAGGATGCCCGGGCGTTCCTGGCCGACTTGCCCCTGCCGGGTGATGTGCCGCCGCTGTCCGAGTGGGACGGCACGGTGGAGAGGGTATTCTCGCTCGATTACTGGATGAAGGTTGCTCGCGTCGGTCTGGACAAGGGCTTTGCACTGCCCTTCCCCATCCCCGGGCGCGAAGTGGTGGAAGTCCCGGATGTCGAACTGGACTGGGACGAAGTCCTGCGAGCGGAGAACGAATTGAGCGGCTGGCTTGCGAGAATCAACGCCAAGCCCTTCCCCGGGCGTGCGAAGGCCTTTGAGGACTTCGCACGCGAATTGCTGAACACCTCTCCGCTGATGAAGCGGGTGCCGAGAGCGGGCCTGATGCATCGCGAGGTCCTCAAGCTCATCCTCGGCGAGATGAAGAGCGCCGCCCGGAAGGAACTCAGCCGAGCCGTCGTCGTTGGACTGGCCGTGAGCGGCATGCACATTCCCGAGAGAATTGGCGAGGTCTTTGTTGGTGTTAGGATGGAATTCGATCTGACGCGGGTGGCGCTTGCTTTGGCGGCGTATCGGGCGGAGAAGGAGGAGTATCCGGCGGCGTTGACGAAGCTGGTTCCGGGGTACCTTCCCGCGCTGCCGGAGGACCTGTTCACGTGCAAG
>CAZEJA010000169.1:0-6838 GCA_964512215.1 uncultured Planctomycetaceae bacterium | reverse complement strand
CGCAAGACCCTGCACCTCTTGAAACGCTCCCCTGGCATCGAGGTCATCGCCGTCGCCGACCTGTTCAAGAGCAAGGCGCAGAGGGCAGCCGACATGCTCACGAAGGACAAGAAGTTCAAGGACCGGGTGAAGATCAAGCCCGATCACGTCTTCTCGGGCTACGACTGCCACCTGAAGCTCGCCGCGTGCGACGCGGACCTGCTGTGCATGGCCACCGCGCCGGCGTTCCGCGGCAGGCAGATGCTGGCGGCCGTCAAGGCCGGCAAGCACATCTTCACCGAGAAGCCCGTCGCGACGGACGTCGCCGGCGTTCGCGAGGTGATCGAGGCGTCGGAGATCGCGGCCGAGAAGGGCCTGGCGATCGTCGCGGGTACGCAGCGCCGTCACGAGTTCGGGCGCATCGAGCTGATGAAGCGCATCCACGATGGCGCGATCGGCGAGTTGGCCGGCGGGCAGTGCTACTGGTACGGGCGCGGCATCTGGTATCGCAAGCCCCCTTCGGAGATGAGCGAGTTGGAGTGGCAGTGCCACAACTGGTATCACTTCAACTGGCTGTCGGGCGACCAGATCTGCGAGCAGCACATTCACAACATCGACATCCTGAACTGGTGCTTCAACGGTCCGCCGAAGAAGATCACCGCCGTCGGCGGGCGCGGCTGCCGCGACTACAGCAAAGACGCCAAGGACGTCTGCAAGACCTACAACAAGGGCAGCGAGAAGGGCTGGCAGAAGTACAACGGCGACATCTGGGACCACATCTACGCCGAGTTCGAGTACGGCAACGGCGCCCGGGTGCAGAGCTTCAGCGGGCACGGGCCCGGCAGCGGGCGGAACGGCGAGAAGATCGTCGGCACGAAGGGCACCAGCGACTGTCGCGGCCGGATCTCCGGCGAGAACGAGTGGCGCTATCAGGGCAAGCACGTCAACGGACAACAGCAGGAGCACAACGACCTGGTCAAGAGCATCCGTGCAGGCAAGCCCCTCAACGAGGGCCGCCGCATCGCCGAGAGCACGCTGACGGCCATCGGCGCGCGGATCTCCGCCTACACCGGGCGGACGGTCGACTTCGACTGGCTGCTGAACGAGTCGAAGCACGACCTCGTCCCTCCGCAGTCGGCCCTCAAGCCGGGTCCGGGGCACTTCAACCCGATCGCGACGGGACACGACGAACTGATATAAGCGCCCCGCGCGTTCCGGAAGCACACAGCGAGCCCGGTCGTCCCCCAGGGACGACCGGGCTCGTTGCTTGCGCGGAGGCGTGAATCCGCTGTGGAACGCTGTGGCAGTATTTCTCCTTTTCTTCGGGGTTTGTGCTTGGAGAATCGAGGGGTTGCCCTTACTATCCCCTGTGGAGCTTTGCGTGTGTTGGCTGACATACGGACTTGAGTGGCGTTTGGAGTAGGACTACCGCATCGGGCGTTTCCAGCCACGGTGCCCACACCCACCTCAGCCTTCCGAACCTGAGGGAGCAGAACGTCGGGCTGTCGTACTGTCAACGGAAGGGACCGACAGAGCCTGGCGACCCCCGCAACGCAGTAGTGAGGCGTTCAGGAATCTGCATCCGCCTCGGATGTTCCGGAGAAGGATCTCGTGCTGTCTGCAGCGCGCAGTCTGCGCCGGCTGTTCGTCTATCCGGCGCGACCGGTTGATCCGTTCCCGTTCGCCTGCCCGCCCGGGCAGGGCCGGCGGGAGACGTGCGCCGTCAGGCCGCCAGGGGTCCTTCCCGAACCCGAATCCCGGATGCATCGAGAACAGGAAGGGGCGTACCGATGAGAACAAGAACGAGACAAGGATGGGGCGCGGTAGCGGTCGTGTGTGGTGGCGTGATTGCCCTGTGCGTCGCGTCGGCCGGCGCGGAGATTACGATGTCGCTGTCGACCGACGCGACGCACACCGACCTGCTCAAGGGCGGCACGACGGAGTATACTGCCACGGTGGGCAATGACGCCGGGTCATCCGGCGGGCTGGACTGGTCGGTGGACAACAACGGCACGACGGGCCTGACGCTGAGCGGGTCGGGCACGGGGCTAACCGCCGGGACCACCACCCCCGTGACGGGCAGCTAGACCAGTTCGACGTACGGCAGTTCCTCGGTGACGGGGCGCCTGACGAGCACGAACGCGTCGAACAGCCCCTTGACGTCCGGCGTGACGATCAATGTCGGCGAGGCGACGGCGGCCGACGCCCACACGCTGGGCAGCTACACGTCGACGCAGTTGCACACCTACGGGACGGCGCTGGAGAGCACGGTGGCCAACAACGGCTCGTATGCGGGGCTGTCGTCGAAGGTCGTCGCGCTGGAAGGCGGCGGGTCGAGCTTCCTGGGCTCCGAAGCGATCATCCAGATGGGCACGAACACCAGCGGCAGCGAGACGACCGTGTCGATGGCATGGCGGAACCGGACGGACATCGAGGTCAGCTTCATCATCGGCGGCTCGAATCCGCAGCAGTACTACCCGGCCGACGGCAACCAGTTCCCGCCGCTGGCCTATGATTCCTACAACATCGTCAGCGACGTGGTGGACATCGACGGGATGGACGGCACGATCTTCGTGTTGCAGATGGACTACGATGACTCCATTCTGATTACGACCAACCTGAGCGAGGACGTGGCCGAAGAGGTCTTCGCGATCGGAGACGGAATCTACGTGGGCTGGCTGGAGCCGGGACCGGACGGCGCTCTGCCCACCAAGGAGGAATGGACGCACGCCTACGAGGGCAACAGCACAACGGGCGCCAGCGCCGTCACCAACTATCAGGGCTCCTGGGACGACTTCCTGGCCGAGTACGGAAGCGGGGGGAGCATCAACCTGTCGCTCTATCTGGGCAGCTACGGCGTGGACATCGACGACGACACGGTCTGGGCGATCCTGGACCACAACAGCGAGTTCGCCGTCGTTCCCGAACCCGCTACGCTCTGGCTTCTCGGTGTCGGCAGTCTGGCGCTGCTGCGCCGGCGCCGCCGGGGCTAGTCCGCTGATCGCGTTGCCCCTTCGGGACCGATCGTCCCGTTGAGGCCGGCGCGTTATTGGCCGTCGAAGCAGCGGACCTTGCCGTCGGTGGTCGACAGGTAGAGCCTGCCTCCCGCGGCGGCCAGGCCGTCCCAGACGGGGTTCGCGTCCAGCTTGACCTCGCACAGGCGCTTGCCGTCCTCGGCGGAGACAGCCCAGAGCGTGGCGCCCTTCTTGCCCGCCAGGGCGGCGTCCTGATCGGCGAGCTGCTTCTGGACGTCGTCGGCGAAGCGACGCGCGACGGCGGCTTCCTCATCCAGCACGTCCGGCGGGCCCGCGACGAACAGCGTCCCGCCCGCCAGCACCATCGCCCGGACCTGCAGCGGGGGCCTGGTGTGCGACCACTTCACGTCCGCAGCCGACAACTGCTCGACGCTCATCGCCGCGGTGAGGAAGCGGTTGAAGATCCAGCGGTTCCTCGCCTTCTTCTGCAGCTCCTGCCCGCCCCGCAGCGCGCGGGCGATCGCCTGCTGCGTGACCTCCTTGTTGGCTGCGTACAGCCGATACTCCAGCGCGGGCGTCCAGAGGTAGTAGCGGGGCAGCCGCCCGTAGCTGTAGATGGTGTCGTCGTCGACGACCATGATCCGCCCGGCCGGGGCGTAGCGGGCGGCGCGGAACCAGAAATTACACCCGTTGTGGACCATCTGCCCGTACAGCCAGTACGACCGGTGGAACCACGACCCGTCGAGGAACCCGATGGACGAGAACAGGTGCGTGCCCTCGCCGATCTGCTTCGACGCGCTGGTCTGGGCGACGTCCTCGTTCCAGGAGGGATTGCCCGCGAACAGTTCCGTGCGATTGCCTTCGAGGTCGAACTTCTGCGACCGCATGTAGACGCGCCGCCCGTCGCAACTGAGCACGTCGGGCAGTCCCGGCGGCATGTTCAGGCCTTGCATCTTCGCCTGGAAGTTCTCGCCGGAATCCGGATCGCGATCGTCCATGATCGTCTCGGAGACGAGCGTGCCCGTTGCGGCGTCGATGCGGATCAGACGCAGGCCCCCGTCGAGGAAGGTTGAGCGTCCCGCGACGCAGTAGACGGTCCCGTCGCGGACGAGCGTGCTGCCATGGACCGGCCAGACGCTCTCGACCTGTTCATACGCCACGTGACGCCGGTCGGATGACGCCGCAAGATACCGCCAGACCAGTTCGCCGTCAGAGGCGCGGACGCAGTACACGTGTCCGTCCGCCGAGCCGAAGATCGCACACCCGTTGTAGATCGTCGGCGGCGAGTCCACCCGCCCCCCCGCGGTGAACCGCCACAACGGCTTGCCGTTTCGCGCATCCAGTGCGTGAACAGTATGCGCATCGATCTGCGCGACGAACACCTTCCCCTCCGCGACCACCACACTGCTCAGTCGCCCGCCGATCTTCGCCTGCCACCCGGGCGCAATCTGGGCGGGCACAGATGTCTTTGCCCGTCCACTCCGCGCCGCATCGCACCGGTATGTCGGCCAATCGGATCGAGGGTCGAGGATGGAGGATCGAGGATTCGTCTTCCCGTACGCGGGCCCTTTCGTGAGGCGGGCGCTCTCGGGGCAGGGCGTGAGCGGCGTCTTCGCTGCGGGGGCGAGGGCGTTGAAGCCGTTGAGCTTCGTCTCGAGGTAGCACGCGCAGGCGTGCTGCGGGGCGTAGGTCAGGCCGTTGGCGGGCATCACGCCGTAGACGCACGCGCCGCGGACCCAGTGGTTGCGGTCCCACGTCTCCTTGCGCCAGTCGACGTACTCGATGCCCGTCCGCGATGGGATCAGGAAGTTGACGGTCGCCTTGGAACGGTGGCAGCGGTGATGGAACCAGTAGCTCTGGATGTCGGGCTTGAACTCGCGCTTCACCTTGCCGGTCTTGACGTCGTAGCCCGTCCACGTATTGTCGCTGGGGCGCCCGGCCATCCTGCCCGTCCACGCCAGGCCGCCAACGACCAGCAGGTCCTCCGGCGAGCGGTGCCCGGCTTTGTGGTGGGGGGCGGTCCACAGCTTCTTGCCCGTCGCGGCGTCCAGCCCGGTCATCTTGCGGTCGCCGCCCGCGAAGAGCACCACGCCGTCGTGCAGCACCAGCGTCGGCGCGTAGAACGTCGGCAGCGGCAGCTTCATCGTGACCGGCTCGGAGGCCCACTTCTGCTTGCCCGTCTTACGGTCCAGGCAGACGACCTTCTCGCCCGTGTGATACACCACGCTGGTCGCGTCGGCCGACAGCGTCAGCGGCGCGACCGTAGCGGCCTTGGACCAGAGCGTCCTGCCCGTCTCGGCGTCCAGCGCCAGCAGCGTGCGTTGTCGCTGGTCCCACGGGCGCTCCTGGTCGACGCGCTTGTTCTCATCCCAGCAGACGGGCACCTTCCACGTGTAGCGGTCAGGCTGGAGCGGCGCGGGGTCGACGAGCAGGAAGAGCTTGCCGTCGGAGTGGATAATCTCCTCCGTAGCCTTGCTCCGACTGTACGTGCGGAGAGTCTTGCCCGTGGCGGCGTCGAGGGCGACCAGCGGCTGGTCGAGCCCGAGCGTGACGTACACGCGGTCGCCGACCGACACCAGCCGCCGCGGCAGGAAGGCCGGGCCGCTCTTGAGCGGATACAGGTGCGTGTACCACAGCGGGATCGGGCGCTTCCACAGGATCGTCCCGTTGAAGGCGTCGCGCGCGACGAGCTGCCACTTGGCGGGAAGCTGGATGGACGCCCGCGAGCCCTCGTCCAGGATGTAGAACAGTCGCCCGTTCGAGGAGACCAGCGACGTGACGCTGCTCATGTGCTCGTGATGTCGCCCCCACAGCGGGCTGCCGACCCACTGGAGGCGCCGCGGCGGGCCGACGACGGTGTCGTTGGACACCGCATTGCCCGACGCGTCGTACATGTAGTGCGTCCACTCGTCGATCTCCGCCGGGCGGGGCTTGATCGTCTCCTTCCCGCCGATGCAGGCCACGCCGTTGGGGCAGAGCACGCGCAGGACTTCGTCCATGCTCACCGCGCCGAGGTCGTCGGCGACGACCAGGTTGACGAGATTGTCGATGTACGGCAGGGACGAGCCCTTCAGGCGGTCGATCGAGATCTGCCCGTACGCGCCGGTCGCCCGGGCCGTCGCGCGGGCCTTGGCGACGTTGCCCGCATCGGCGTCCAGCCCGTGCACGGTGTAGCTGTCGTTTGCTCGCAGGGCGGCCGTCAGCTTGCCGTCCCCGCAGCCGATGTGAACGATCAACCCGCCGCGCACGCCGGTCGCGTCAAGAATATCCTTCGCGGTCGCGGCGGCGTCGGTTCGCGCGATGCCGGGGCACATACATGCAGCGGCGAGCAAAGCGACCGTCCCCAGCACGCCGGCGAGTCGTGTACGTTCGGTCATGGATTGGCTCCTCAAGGAATGTGCGTTCTGCCGGCCATCATACCAAGATCGTGAACCGGGACACAGTCCCGCCGATGTGCAGGATTCCCTCCGCGACGCCCCGGCTCTCGTCAATGCCGTTGCCGGTCCCTGATCGCTATTCGCTTATCGCTATTCGCTGCACCGGTGTGCTTGAGAATGAAGTCGACCACCCGCTGCGGGTCGGGGTGGGTGAAGTGGTGCCCCTTCGACTTGGCCGTGCCCTCCTGGACGGAGATGACGCCCATTTTCCCGCCGAGCTTCTCGATGCGGCTCTTCAGCAGGTAGGTGTTCTCCGCCGGGGGGACGACGCGATCGTTCTCCGAGACGATGTGCAGCAGGGGGATCTTCGCCGCCGCGATCGTCGCGGCGTGGTCGACGGGGTTCTCGTCGTACGCAAGGGCCTGCTCCTCGGTCAGGCCGTAGACCTTCAGGCACTTCGCCCAAGTGGGCGCAGACCCGACGCCGGTTCCCTTGCCCGCGGGCCAA
>CAZEJA010000168.1:0-6873 GCA_964512215.1 uncultured Planctomycetaceae bacterium | reverse complement strand
TGGAGGTCGACTGCGTCTTGCACTAGAATGGGGGAATGAGCGAAACCGAATCCAACGCGTTGCAGGACCTTCCCGCTGACGTGCAAACGAAGCTCGACACCTGCCGCGAGCAGTTACGAGGGCTCGGCAGCGTTGCGGTGGCGTTTTCAGCCGGCGTGGACAGCACGTTCCTGCTCGCGATCGCCGTCGACACGCTCGGGGCGGACCGCGTGCTGGCCGTCATGGGGCTCTCGCCTTCGCTGCCCTCGCGCGAGCACGATGCGGGGCGGCGTCTGGCCGAGCAGATCGGCGCCGAACTCGTCGAGATCGAAACCTGCGAGATGGACGACCCGAACTACGCGTCCAACCCCACGCAGCGGTGCTTCTACTGCAAGAGCGACCTGTTCACGCGCGTCCGCGCCGTCGCCGACGAGCGGGGCATCGCCGCCGTCGCCAGCGGCGCCAACGCCGACGATACGGGCGACTTCCGCCCGGGCCTCGACGCGGGAAAGCAGCTCGGCGTGGTCACGCCCCTGCTGACTGCAGGGCTGACCAAGGACGACGTCCGCGCCGCCTCCCGCGCGATGGGCCTGGACACCTGGAGCAAGCCCGCGATGGCCTGCCTGGCCAGCCGCGTCCCGTACGGCCAGCCGATCACGCCCGAGAAGCTCGCGCGGATCGAGCAGGCCGAGGCGCTGCTGTTCGAGATGGGCTTCACGCAGGTTCGCGTCCGCGACCACGACGCGGTCGCCCGCATCGAACTGCTCCGCGAGGAAATCCCCTACGCCCTCGAGGGCGCCGACCGCATCGCCGAGCAGGTCAAGGCGCTGGGCTACACCTACGTCGCCATCGACCTGCAGGGCTTCCGCAGTGGATCGATGAACGAGACGCTGAGCGACGACCCCGAGTAGAATCGGGGCAACGGGACTGCGGAGTAATGCCCACGGAAAGTTTTCCGTGGGCTTTGTGATTTTCCATCAGCACGGTCCCCGAGCCCGCGTGCAATCAGTTGCACGCCCTGCCCCTCCCCGAAATCCCTGCAATCCCCCTGATCCCGCTCCGCCGTGTCCCGGGCCCGAATCTACGGTCCCGCGCTGCCGGCGCCGCCGACTTCCTCGGTGACGACGCGGTCGATGTCGCCCTCCTCGCTGAAGAAGCACGTCATCTTCGGGCTCGCCCAGTTCTGCGAGCGTTGGGGCGTCTCGTAGTAGATCACCGCGTTGGCCTTCTTCTGTCCCGGCAGCCAGCCCCAGATGATCGCCACGCGGCGGGCGCGGTCATAGATCAACTTCTGCCCGAGCACCTGCTGCGGCCCGTCCTTGAGGTTCACGTCACGCGTTGCCTGGAACAACTCCAGGGGCCCGAGCTTCGGACCGGCCTCCCAGATGTCCGCCGGCTGCGTCGTCGCGGGCTTCGTCGCCGCCGCGGGTTTCGTGGCGGGGGCGGGGCGTTTCTTCCCGACCGGCTTCTTCCCGGTCGGCTTCTTCCGGGCCGGCTTCGTCGTCGCCTTGCTGGCGGGCTTGTCGTCCGGCGGGCCGAACTTGGCCATCATCTCGCCGCACGTCAGCATCGTCTTGCGCCCGTCGGCCAGGTCGGCGACGCTGTAGGGCACCTTGAGCTTGTCGGCCATCACGATCTGGTTGCCGCTGCGGTGCACCATCGTGACGTCCTTCTCGAGGACGGCGACTCGCTCCGTCTGCGAAAGGCGCATCGCCTTCTTCCACGCGAAGGCGGTCTGCGACGGCCCGCGCAGGGCCGCCGCCCGCCCCAGTTCCGGCTTGGCGGGCTTGGCGGGCTGGGTCGTAGGCTTTCTGGGCAGGCGGTAGTCCTCGGCGATCAGCGTGCCGGGCCCGTTCATGTCCATCTCGCCCGTCCGCGCGTCGTACACGAGTTCGTCGCCCGCCAGTTGCAGGCGCCGCTCGAGCACGCCCTTCAGTTCCCGCCGGGACTGCAGCTTGACGGCGTCGCGGGCCAGGATCATCGCCAGCCGCCGGCGGCTGTAGGCTTCCACGCCCAGCGCCAGACGCTTGTCCTCCGGCTCGGCCGGCTTCGTCGTCGCTGCGGGCTTCGTCGCGGGCTGCGCCGGCTGCGTCGCCGGTTGGGTCGTCGGTGCGACGCGCTCGAACACCAGCCGCATCTTCCCGCATTCCATGTGATCCAACCCGCTGTCGAGCTTCACGCCCCCGTCGAACACCACCTCGTTCCGCCCGCCGCGGTAGTCCATGCCCTTCAACCACGCCACGCGGATGCGCCGCGGCCGCGATAGCTCCGTCCCGCTGAAGTCCTTGTTCGTCAGGAACTCCAGAGCCCCCTTCCCGCGGACCATCGCGGTCTCCGCGTTCTCGGCCAGGTGGATCTCGGCGCCCTGAATGTGGTTGTCGCCCTGTACGATCCGCGCGGGCGTGCCCTTGCTGCCATACACGATCGCGCTGCGTTCGACGAGATCGCTGGTGATCCTCTCCGCCGTGACGACGAGAGGCTCCTTGTCGCGCCGGTCCGTCACGCGCACCTTGCCCTCCGCCTCCAGGCGGCTGGGCCGGATGCGGCGGTCCTCGTCCTTGCTCGCGGTCGTCGCGACAGGCTTCGTGGCAGGCTTCGCGGTGGTCTCGGCCTTGGCGGGCATCTCGTCGAACGAGACGGTGACCTTCTCGGCCTCGATCTCACTGCCTTCCTGCCGCCCCGTGACCTCCCCCGTCGCGACGGCCCGGGCCGGGTAGACCTGCCCGTCCTCCGTCAGGCCCATCGACACGTACAGGTTGTGACACTTCACGAAGTCGCCCGACTTGCCCTGCGTGAGCTTGACGCTCTGCAGGAATGTCGCCTCCCGGATGACCTGACGGGTCCGCGTCTTGCCGCTCTTGCCGCGGACCTTGACCTCGTCGAACGTCACCGCCACGCCGTCGGCCCACTGGATGCGATCCGCGGGCACGTCGGCTGGCTTGGTCGTCGGCGCCGTTGCGGGCTGCGTCGCGGGCCCGGTCGTTGCCTTCGTGCGGTGCGGGCGAATCATGTAGCCCGGCCCGAGCAGGTCCGCCTTGCCCGCGGGACGGTCGAACTCCATCACCTCGCAGAAGATCTTCTCGCCGCGCGTCAGTTCCAGGCTGGCCGGCTGATCCGCCGCCCCGATCAGTTCGCCCGTCTCCTCCGGGCGGCGGTAGGCGAACTCCTTGCACTCCGCCGTCGTCTGCCCGTCGGACAGCACGACGCGGTCGCCCACGGCGGAGATCCGGTACCGCTCATCCGACGGCGTCTCGGTCCGCCCGGTGGGACGAATGATCAACGGCCCGCTCCACGTGATCGTCAGCGGTTCGGGACCGTCCGGTCGCGTCGCAGGTTGGGTCGCCGCCGCAAGGGCCTTGGGTCCTGGCGTCGTGGCCGGCTCGTCGATCTCGATCAACTTCGGCTCGCCCGGCCGCGTCGAGGGCACGCCGGGTTTCGTCGTCGGCGCTGGTTTGGTCGTCGGCGCCGGTTTCGTCGTCGGCGTGGGCTCGTCGTCGACCGGCTGCGTGTCGAACCGGCGCGAACTGTCCCAATCGAACGTCAGCGACAGCTTCGTCGCCCCGTGCAGCCTGCCCTTGCCCCAGTCGACGCGAACGTCGCTGTCGCCCCCGAGGAACTCGACAAGGTAGACGTTCTTCTGCGGCGGCTCGGCCGGCTGGGTCGCGGGCGCCGTCGCCGGTTGACTGGCCGGCTTCGTCGCGGGCGCCTTCACCGGGGGCTTGGGCTTCTTCGCGACAGGCGGGGCTTCGCTCGCCGGCTTCTCGCCCGCGACGGTCCGCCCCGGAAGCGTGATCACTTCCAGCTCCCCGGGGACCTTGTAGATCGACATGTGCTCGCCCTGCTCCACGCGGAGCATGCGAAGCTCTCGGGGGGCCTCGTCCCAATCGATGGACAGCCCGCGCCCGTAGATGTCGGCCTCGTTGGAAAACACCGTCACCGGGCCCGGCGTGCGGATCGTCTGCAGTTCGCGATCGAACTTCAGATCGTCCACGAAGATCCGGATCGTGTCGCCCGGGCGCTCCTGCCAGGGCGTGCGGTCCGCGCGGGTCGCCCGGTCCAGGATGATCCGCACGTTGCCCGCCAGCGACCCACGCCGCAGGTTGAACCCGTTGGGCGTCTCCTCGGCATACCCGTCGCCCCGGTCGGCCGTCACGTGAATCCGCTGCCCGTCCTTCTGGCGGAACTCCACGACGGGCTTCGTCATGATGTAGCTGCCGTCTTCCTGCTTCTCGAACTTCTTCGCGCGGTAGATCGCGCGGACGCGCCCGTCGTCGTCCCAACTGGTGTAGATCGGTTCCTTCACGCCCTTGAGGCGGTCGTCCCTGTCACTCGGGCTGCCCCCGCCTTCGGGGGCCTGCCCGAAGTCGGTCTTCTTCTCGGGAGGCCCGCCCGTCTGCGTCTGGTAGGCCAGGAACAGCGCGAGCAGGCCCACGAACGTGACGGCCACCAGAATCAGTCGCCGTTTCATGCCTGCTCCTCCTCGCCCTTCGGGATGTACCGTTCCATGATCCGGTCCCAGTCGCCCGACCCGCGCAGGATCATCTCGATGACCTCACGGACGCACCCCGCCCCGCCCGGCAGCGTCGTCACGTAGTCGGCCTGGGTGCGGACTTCCTCGACCGCGTCGGCCGGCGCGATGCCCACGCCGCAGTACCGCAGCAGCGGCAGGTCCGGCAGGTCGTCGCCCACCACCGCCGTCCGCTCGGGAGCGATGCCCAACTCGTCCAGCACGTCCTTGAGAACCGGCAGCTTGTCCTTGGCGTTCAGGCGCACGTGCTCGATCCCCAGTTCCGCCGCGCGGGCCGTCACCGCGGGCGAACCGCGCCCCGAGATCATCGCCAGCTTCCGCCCCACGCGCTGCCAGTACTTCATGCCCGACCCGTCGCGCACGTGGAAGCTCTTGATCTCCCGCCCGTCGGCGTCGAGCGTGACGCGGCCGTCCGTCAACACGCCGTCGACGTCCAGGACCAGCAGCTCGATGTTGGCGAAGTCAATCGCGGTCATTGCTCAGAGTCTTGATGCCCAACAGGTCCTGCACGTCGATGACGCCCACCGGTCGGCCGTCATCGTCTACTACGGGCAGTTCGTCGATCCGGTTCGCGTTCAGTACGGCCAGCGCCTCGCTGGCCAGCTCGCCCAGATGCACGCGCTTGGGCTCGCGCGTCATGAACTCGCCCACGGGGCGGTCCAGGATGCCCTCACCGCGATGGGCCACCAGCATGCGGCGGACGTCGGCATCGGTCAGGATGCCGCTGAGCCTGCCCTCGGCGTCGACCAGGATCATCGCGCCGCTGCGTCGCCCGGCCTTCTCGGCCTCGCTCAGCGCCTCGCCCAGCGTCAGGGAGTCGCCCACGAGCTGCAGATGCTCGCCCGGGCGGAACGTCATCGCCTCTTCCACCTTCAGCAGCTTGCGCCCCAGCGACCCGCCCGGATGGAACCGGGCGAAATCTTCCGGCTGAAACTGCCGCGCTTCCATGATCGTCAAGGCCAGCGCATCGCCCATCGACAGCATGCAGCAGGTCGACACCGTCGGGGCCAGCCCGTGCGGGCAGGCCTCCTCGACCTCGCCGTACCAGAGCGTGATGTCCGCGTGATTGCCCAGCGGCGAATCCGGACAGCCCGTCATGGCCACGAGGACCGCCCCGCTGGCCTTGATGTGATCCAACAGGCGGACGATCTCCTCGCTCGCGCCGCTGTGAGACAGCGCGACGACCACGTCCTCCCGCTCCAGGCGCCCGAGGTCGCCGTGCAGTGCCTCGACCGGATGCAGGAAGATGCTCAGCGTCCCCGTCGACGCCAGCGTCGCGGAGACCTTCCGGGCGATGATGCCCGCCTTGCCCACGCCGGTCATCACGACCTTGCCCGTGCACGCGAGGATCGCCTCAGCCGCCTTGCAGAACGACTCGTCAATCCGGTCGGCGATCGCGGCGATCGCGCCGCCTTCCGCCTGCACGACCCGCCGGGCCACCTCCAGATCGACGACGCCCGGGTTGCCTTCGTCGACGTTGCTCACTGTATCTCCGAAAACCAGCGGAACTTACGGATTTTGCGGGTCTTGGCTACACCCCACCCGCACTCGCCGCGCCTCTTCGGGGCAGCTACCGGCGCATTATGCTTGTTCCCACACGCCCGGTCAAGTAAAACGGACGCCATGATCTTCGAACTGCCGATCCCCGCCATTATCGCGCTCATCCCGCCTCTGCTGCTGAGCCTGACGCTGCACGAGTTCGCGCACGCACGCGTGGCGCTGGCCTTCGGAGACCCCACGGCACGGAACATGGGGCGTGTCAGCCTTAACCCCCTCGTCCACCTCGACCCCGTCGGCACGATCGCCCTGCTGCTGGTGGGCTTCGGCTGGGCCCGCCCGGTGCCCGTCAACCCCTTCAACCTCCACCCCCGACGCCTGGGCGACATGATGGTCTCCCTCGCCGGGCCCGCGATGAACCTCGCGCTGGCCTTCGCCGCCGGCGGGGTCCTCCGCATCCTGTCCGCCACGGGCGCCTCCGTCTCCCCCGTCGTCTGGACCATGCTCGAGACAACGATGGTCATCAACGTCATCCTGTGCGTGTTCAACCTCATCCCCCTGTACCCGCTCGACGGGCATCACATCGTACGCGAACTGCTCCCCTGGCGGACGCAGGACAGGTTCATGCGCTGGCAGTTGCAGTACGGCATGTACGGCCTGATGATCCTGCTGGTCGTCCCGAGAATGCTCCGGGCCTACGTCAACCCGAACATCCCCGACCCCATCGGGATCGTCCTCCGCTTCGCCCTGCGCGCCATGGGAGCGATTCTGGGATTCTGAGGGGACGCAGAGCACCCGACGCGCAAGGCCGCCCCCCCACGCCGATACCCGCCCCACCTGAGCAAAGCCCACGGCAAGCCTGCCGTGGG
>CAZEJA010000167.1:0-6875 GCA_964512215.1 uncultured Planctomycetaceae bacterium | reverse complement strand
GCGACGGCCGGCCCGGCGACGATCCGCGCGTAGTGCCCGGTCGCAACGTAGTCAATGCCCACGGAGGCCGCCCGTTCCAGCAGGCGTCCGAACTTCAGCAGGCGGTTGCAGTGGATGCACGGATTCGGCGTGCGTCCCCGGGCGTACTCGGCTGCGAAGTCGGCGATGATCGGCTCGAACGCGTCGGCCAGGTTCAGCACGAACATCTCGATGCCCAGCGTCTGGGCGACGCGTCGCGCGTCGGCGGCGTCGGCCGGCGAGCAGCAGCCGCGCGACTCGCCCTCCGTCTGCCCGGCCGAGCCGAGACACATGAACGCGCCCGTCACGTCCCATCCCGCCTGCAGCAGCAGACTCGCTGCGACGGACGAGTCCACGCCGCCGCTCATGGCCACCAGCACTTTTCCTCGCTCGCTCGTCACGCGAATATTGTACCGAATCGCCGACGAGCAGCGCAGAAATCGCCCCGTCGAGCCGATTCCCGTGCCTATACTTCCCTTGTACGGACCGGCCGCGGGGGCCGGGCTCCAGGAATCACCACCATTTCGGAGAGAGACGATGCCCGACCTGAAGGGAACGAAGACCGAGAAGAACTTGCAGGAAGCGTTCGCCGGCGAGAGCCAGGCCCGCAACAAGTACACCTACTTCGCCAAGGTCGCCAAGAAGGAAGGCTACGAGCAGATCGCGGCGATCTTCCTGGAGACGGCCGAGCAGGAGCGGTCGCACGCGAAACTGCACTTCAAGGCGCTCGACGGCATCGGCGACACGGTCGCAAACCTGAAAGCCGCCGCGGCGGGCGAGAACGGCGAGTGGACGGACATGTACCCGCGGATGGCGGCCGAGGCGAGAGAAGAAGGCTTCGACGAGATCGCCAAGCGGTTCGAGGGGATCGCCACCATCGAGAAGGCGCACGAGGAACGGTACAACACGCTGCTGGCGGGTCTCGAGGGCGGCGCGACGTTCGAGAAGTCCGAGCCCGTCCGCTGGGTCTGCCGCAAGTGCGGGTTCGTGTACGAGGGCGCCAAGGCCCTGACGAAGTGCCCCGTCTGCGAGCACCCGCAGGCCTACTTCGAGGTCGCGGCCAGCAACTTCTGATTGCCCGGACTCTTCAGGGAAATCGGCCTTGCCGGGAATAGCAGGCGGTGGCCGGGTGCCACCTGCAAGCGGAGTCTCGACGGAGTCGGGACGGAGCTTGTGGGTGCTCGGTGGGTTTCGGCCCGCACCCACAAGCCCCGCTCCGCGTGCCTTGAAGGTGGCACCCGCACGTTCTGGACAGAGGGGGAAAAATCGGGAAGCCGGTAAAGTGCACCGCCTCGGCGCGTCGATGGTAGAGGTGTGAGTACGTCAGAGAATGTCGACACGAACGGAATCGCCCCCGCGGAGCCGACCTGTCCGCGCTGCGAGATGGCCGTCGAGGCCGACGCCGAATTCTGCCGCCACTGCGGCGCGAAGATCGGCGAACACAAGCACGTCGCGTGGTGGCACCTGCACCGCCGCATCTACGACTGGACGCTGGCGTGGGCCTACCGTCCGTCGGCGTCGGTGGCGCTGTTCGTGCTGAGCTTTCTCGAGAGCATCATCTTCCCCGTCCCGCCCGACGTGCTGCTGATGCCCCTCGTGCTGGGCAACCGCCGCAAGTGGCTTCGCTACGCGACCAACTGCACCGTCGCCAGCGTCGCCGGGGCGCTGGCGGCCTTCGTGATCGGCTGGCTGGCGTGGAGCGTCATCGACGTGTGGTGCTACGAGCACCTCGGCTGGACCGGGCTGACCGCGAAGAACTTCGACACGATCTCCCTGTGGTTCGAGGAATGGAACTTCTGGATCGTCTTCGCCGCGGGCTTCACGCCCCTGCCGTTCAAGGTGTTCAACATCTTCGCCGGCGTCTTCGGCACGGGGCCCGAGGTGCAGAGCCCCGTGATGTTCTTCTTCCTGTTCTTCACGGCCGCCTCGGTCAGCCGCGGCGCGCGGTTCTTCCTGGTCGCCGGGCTGATGCGCATCTTCGGGCCGAAGATCACACCTTTCATCGACAAGTACTTCAACTGGTTGGCCCTGCTGTTCGGGGCGCTGCTCATCGGCGGCTTCGTCGTCATCAAGTATTTCGTGTAGTAACCATTTCAGATTCAGGATTGAACTGTCCCGGAGGGACAGCGCGAGAATAGCCCAGCAGTTCACTGCTGGGACTCGGGCGTCCCCGATCCCCATCAGTCCCGTAGGGACGGCTGGATCGCTACCCGAGACGCCCCGTTCAATCGTCCCTCCGGGACTCTACCTGCGGAACGTCCCTGATTCCCAGCGATGAATCGCTGGGCTATTCTCGTGACGTCCCCCCGGGACGGAACAATCCGAAATCCGCAATCCGCAATCCGAAATCCCCCTTCTTGCCGGTACAATGCTCCCGCATCGGGAGGTGCACAATGGCGATTTCTGCGGACGATCGAGCAAGACTGGTGGCGTTGGCGCGGGCGGCGGTGGAAGCGGCCGTCACGCGCGGGGCGAAGCCTGCCGTCGAAGACCCCTCGGGCATCCTGGGCGAACAGCGCGGGTGCTTCGTGACGCTGACCAACGCGGGACGTCTGCGCGGGTGCATCGGCACGTTCACGCCGCAACTGCCGCTGGGCGAGCAGATCGTTGAGATGGGCATCGCAGCCGCCGTCGAGGACCCGCGCTTCTGGTCCGACCGCATCACACCCGCGGAACTGGAGCACCTGAGCATCGAGGTCTCCGTCCTGTCCCCGCTGACCGAAACCGACGAGCCCGAGAAGCTCGAGATCGGCACGCACGGCATCTATGTGGTTCACGGTGGACGGTCGGGCTGCTTCCTGCCGGAAGTCGCCACAGACCAGGGCTGGGATGCCGAGGAATTCCTCACGTATTGCTGTGCTTCGAAAGCCGGCCTACCCGGCGACGCCTGGAAGCAGGCCGGCACGAAAGTCTACCTCTTCACCTCGGAGAAGTTCGAGGACTGACCCCGCCCGGACTTTCCGGGTTGACCGACGAAAGGATCCCCCGCGATGGACGCCAAAGTCGTACGCAGCACCGACACGGACACGAAACAGAAGGACTGGGGCAGCATCCAGTGGCTGGTCTCTTCGGGCAACGCCGCCAGCGACAGCCTCTCGCTGGGGCGGATCACGATCGCCCCGGGTGGGTCGCTGCCCGCTCATCAGCACCCCAACTGCGAGGAGGTGTTCTACGTTATCTCCGGGCAGGTCGAGCATACGCTCCCGCAGGGAGGCAGCGTGACGCTCAGCGCGGGCGACAGCATCGTCCTGCCCGCGGGCGGGGCG
Organism: uncultured Planctomycetaceae bacterium; assembly: GCA_964512215.1. GTDB lineage: Bacteria > Planctomycetota > Phycisphaerae > SM23-33 > SM23-33 > CAZEJA01. The sequence continues at coordinate 3,591 of CAZEJA010000167.1, read as the reverse complement.
CACGAAGCGACCAACAGCGGCGACATCGAAGCCGTCGCGATCGCGGTGTTCGACTCCGCCGACCGGGAAACCGCGTAGGAGGACGCTTCGTGAGACGCATGACCCTACTCGCCACACTGCTGACCTTGAGCGTTTGCGCAGCGGCGCAGGAGAAGCCCGGGTCGCGCAAGGCGGACGCCGCTCGTCGCATCGCGGGGCGGACGTTCCCCTCCGTCTTCCAGGCGTGGAACCCCGCGGACAATCTCAAGGATGAGGACAAGCTCACAACGGCGGCGAGGCATGACCTGATCTTCCACGCGCCGGGGTTTCTCGGATTGCGTTGGGACAAGACGCCGCAGGGGCTCGCGACGGGCTTTCGGGCCGACAGCATTCCCCGGGCGCTCGCGCGCCGTAAGGAACTGCTCGCGAAGAACCCGAACCTGATCCTCATCGCCGAGATCCGCTACCGCGACGCGTCGAGGAAGTTCCTGCCTGAGAATCACGAGTGGTGGATGCGGGACAAGGACGGCAAGCCCGCGGCCGGGTGGAAGGAAGGGGGCTTCCTCAAGCTCGACTTCACGACCGCGTCGTTCCGCGCCCATGTCGCCGCGCGGGCGGCAGCCGTCGTGAAGACCGGCGCCTTCGACGGCGTGATGCTCGACTGGTGGCGCGACGATGATGCCCACCTCGCGCTGATCCGGGCCGTCCGCACCGCCGTCGGGGATGAAGCGCTGATCCTCTGCAATGCCAACGACCGCACCACGCCCCGCACCGCGCCGTACATCAACGGCTACTTCATGGAGTGCACCCGCAACCGCACGCCGAAGGACTGGTCGAAGATCGCTTCGACGCTCGCCTGGGCGGAGGAGAATCTCCGCACGCCGCGGATCAACTGCCTCGAGACGTGGTTCCACAAGTCCCGCGACGATCTGTACCTGATGCGAGCGACGACGACGCTGGCGCTGACGCACTCCGACGGGTACTGCCTTTTCTCCGATCCCAACCCGCTGCCGACCGGCGACCATCGACACAACTGGTATCCGTTCTGGGATGCCGACCTCGGCAAGCCGACGGGCAAAGGCGCGAAAGGTCCGGGCGGGACGTTCGTCCGCCACTTCGATCGCGGCACGGCCGTCTACAACCCGATGGGCAACAAGCCTACGCCTGTCACGTTCCGCGAGCCCCGCACCAGCGCCGCGACGGGCAAAACCGCGACGCTCCACTTCCTCGTCCCCTGCGACGGCGACCTGTACCTCAAACCCGAGAAGTGACCGCGTCGCAAGGAGCCGCGACCGTAAGGGAGCGGAACCCGAAGCAGGCGTCGCCTTCTGCGCTTCCGCTCCCTCACGGTCGCGGCTCATCGGGTCGACCTCGAACCCGTCAGTCTTCCCCGATCTTCGCCCGAAAGGGCGCGGCGGGCAGGCCTTCTTTGCTGATGAGATTCGCGTCGGGGAACGGCGCCCACGCATAACGGACGGCGACGGGCGTGCCTGCAGTGGTGAGGATGACGGTATTCCCCTGAATCGCTGCTTTGGCGGAGGTGAACTTCCCGTCGCGGCCAGCCGTCTCGAAGCCCTTCAGCTTTCCCCCGCCCCGCACGGCCAGACCGCCGCCGACGCAATCGAACGTCAACTTCACCCCGCCCCCGTCCATGGTGGCGAGTGATTTCAGTACGGGACCGGAACAGACGACGTTCTCCCCGTACACCCTCGCCCGCGCGATCAGCGCCAGGCGCTGCCCGACCGTCCGCTTGTTTCGCGGGTGCACGTTCGTCGGGTTTCCCACGTCGATCGTCACGGCCATGCCGGTGTGCGGCAGCGACAGCGCCTTCGCCTGACCCTCGCGGAACTCCGGCCATTTCTCCGCCCGGTAGCCCTTGCTCGTGCCCATACCGGGCAGTTGCACGAACAGGAAGGGAAAGTCGCCTTGCCCCCAGCCCTTGCGCCAGTCGCGGATCATGGCCGGGAACAGCCGCTCGTGAAGCTTCGGGTTTGTCGAGTTCGACTCGCCCTGGTACCAGATCACGCCGCGGATCGCGAAGGGCATCAGCGGGACGATGCCCGCTTCGTACAGGAAGGCGGGCTTGAAGGGGTGCCCCGGCATCGGCGGAGCGGGATGCCCGGCGGCCTTTGCCTTCTCGGCCGCCTCGCGCCAGGCCTTCAGGTGAATCGAACTCCGCTCGGCCATGAAGGGGTGGAGCTGCTTGCTGGCGGGCCAGTCTTTCAGCAACTCGCGGAACTGTGGGTCGGCATGGAGCGTCGCCCGCGACATCCACGCCTCGGTCGGTGTGCCCCCGACGGCGTTGTGGATCAGTCCGACCGGCACGCCGGTGGCCTTGTGCACGTCGCGCCCGAAGAAGTACGCGACGGCCGAGAAGTTCTTCGCGGTCTCCGGTGTGCAGGCGGTCCACGTGCCCTCAAAGTATTTCTCCGGTGTGCAGCGGGCGAGTTCCTTTGGGCCGTACACGCTACGCCCGCCCGTCGTGCCCTGGATCATGTGCAGCAGGCGGATGTCCGGGTGCTTCGCGGCGGGCAGTTCCGTCTTGGCGCTGGCGGCGCTGCGCAGGGCGAAGGCCATGTTCGACTGGCCCGAGCAGACCCAGACGTCGCCGACGAGAACGTTTCCGATTTCCAATTTCCGATCTTCCATTTCCGATTGAACGGCGAGGGGTCGGGCTTTGCTGGAGGGTTTGAGGGCGTCCATGGTGATGCGCCAGTTGCCGTTTTTGTCGGCGATCGCCTTCCTGGTCTGTCCGGCGAAGGTGACGGTGACGGTGTCACCCGGGAAGGCCGTGCCCCAGACGGGGGCGGGGCGGTCGCGCTGGAGGACCATGCCCGGGCCGAAGACTTTGGCGGGGGTGACGTCGGCATGTGCGCTCGATGTGAGCAGCGCGATCAGGCATGCCATAGTGAGGGGGGTGGACCGGAGTTTATGTATCACGTCGCTCCCTTGCATCTCTATTCCGGCAGGACCGGTCGGCCGTCTCGCCACTTCACTTCCACCTGCGAGAGGTACCACGTCTTGCCCTTGTCGTTGTTGCCCTGGAAGAACAGGTAGAGCTTGCCGTCGTCGTCTTCGAAGGCATACGGGTGCCCGGACTCGCTGGAATTCCACTCGCCCGGCTTGCCGCTGGGCAGGAAGGGCTTGTCCGACAGGCGCTTCCACGCGATGCCGTCGGCGCTGACGGCGAGGCCGACCTGCTGCGGCTTGTTGTTGTAGGCGCCCGCGTAGAACATCCAGAGCTTGCCGTCCCGCTTGAAGCACGCCGCCGCCTCGATGCAGGTCTTCTCCCACGGTAGCTCGGGCTTGAGGATGGGCTTGTCGCAGAGCTGCTTCCAGCTCTCGCGCCCGAAGTCGGAGTCGATCGGCGCGCCCGCGACGCCAAGCATCTGGACCTTGAACGCCGGATCGCGCGTCGCCCAGTACAGCAGCAGCCTGCCCTTGTGCTCGATTACATCCGCGTCGATCGCCCGCCCGCAGTTCCACGTGCCCGTCGGACGGAAGATCGGATTCGTCTTGTTGCGGACGAAGGTGACGCCGTCGTCGGAGACCGCGTGACAGATCGCATCCTTCCTGGCGTTGCCGTACGTCTGGTAGAACAGGTGCACCTTC
>CAZEJA010000166.1:0-6881 GCA_964512215.1 uncultured Planctomycetaceae bacterium | reverse complement strand
CAAGCACACCGTCCAGCCCGAACTGATCTTCGACGCGACCGTCAGTACCGATGTGGTCTCGCTCCTGCAGGAGGCCGACCACGCCGCCGACGCCCACGAACACACCGCCTTCGTGCCCGTCCGCAACCACCCCGCCGCCGTCGTGACCTTCATCGAGCAGCACCTCTCCGAACTCACCCCCGTCGCGATGGCCACCCTCCTGCTCCACGGCCAGCGCCACTGGGGCTCCGGCTGGTTCGCGGGCGCGCGCGGCTACCTCTGCAGCGTCATCTGACCGGGGCTCTGCGAGCCCCGAAACGCTGAATGTTAATTGTCCAATGGTCGCGGGGCACGATTCGACATTCGACACTTGACATTCACTCGACATTCGACACCTGCCTGCCGGCAGGCAGGTTCATCATTCGACATTGTCGACCCCTCTCGCATAAAGACTCGATAACCGCGCCGCGACAGTGGTCTCCGCCCCCCGAGACGCGTATAATATCCTGTGTTCAAGCCTGAAGTATTTTTTAGGGAGCCCACCCATGCGTAAGAGAATTGTTTTGCTGTGCGCGCTCGCTGCTTTGCTGATCGCCGTCGTCAGTCCCGCGGCCGTCACGCGCCGCGAACCTTCGATCGAGCAGGCCCTCAAGCAGAAGGTGTCCAAGCGCCTGGTCAAGGCGCCGCTGAGCGAGGTCGTCGCCCAATACGCCAAGCTGTCGGGGCTCAAGATCCGCCCGGACTGGGAGGCCCTCGGCAAGGTCGGCGTCCGGAAGGACACGAAGGTCCTGCTGAAGGTCTCGACCGTGACGTTCCAGCAGTTGCTGGACCTGACCGTGTCGGACATCTCGCCGAAGGGCAAACCCCTCGCGTGGTACGTCGACGACGGCGTGGTGATCATCACCACGCAGATGCGCGTGCTGTTCAAGGGACAGCGTATTCCGCCGGCGCCCAAGTCGTCCGGCAAGGCCGGTGAGAAGGCCCGTCCTCAACAGGTGGACGCCTTCAACTTCGACGGTGTGGGGCTCGCCGACGTGCTGGGCTTCCTCCGCGACGTCAGCGGCGTGAACTTCCACATTCACTGGCAGTCGATGGAGGCCGTCGGCGTGACGAAGGACACGCCCGTCAGCGTCAAGGCCTCGGACATCACGGTCGAGCGGGCGCTGGACCTCGTAACCGACCAGGTCAGCGGCACGTTGTCTACGATGGAGAAGATCTACTGGATCATCGACGCCGGCGTCGTGATGATCGGCACGGGCGAGAAACTCAACACGGGCATCTCCACCCGCGTGTACGACGTGGCCGACGTGCTGATGACAACCGAGCAGTTTGTCGGCCCGCGAATGAGCCTGGACATCGGCACGGAGGTCGGGGGCAGCGGATCAAGCGGAGGCGGAGGCAGCGGAGGCAGCATCTTCGACGACCCCGTCACCCCGCAAGGGCCCACCCGCGCGGAGTTGCGGAAGAAGAACGAGGAGGCCCTGCTGGAGATCATCAAGATCACCATCGGTGAGGAGTGGTGGCACCCGACGGGGAAGGGAACGATCAAGCTGCTGGGCAACAAGCTGATCATCTCGCAGACGCGACTGGGCTTCCGCTTGATGGAGAAGTCCATCGACAAGAATTGGCTGGGGAAGAGCAGATAGGCGGACGCCGCGACGCGGCGGGAACATCTTTGTGAGCGAGGCCCGTCCCCTCGGGGCGGGCTTTTGCTTTCCGGCGCTGGCGGGCGGGGGCGGGGAACGCTACGCTATCGCCTTTGGCGCTCGACATGGACCCCACCCACGGACATCCCGACGCCCTGCTGCACCCGTCCAAGCCCCCGTGGGGCTTCGCGGAAGTCCTGCGCCTCAGTTGGCCGGCGATTCTGACCATGCTGAACGGCACGGTCATGCGATTCATCGACGGGCTCATGCTCTCCAGCCTCAGTCACCTGCACCTCAGCGGGCAGTTCATGGGCGGGATGACCGCCTTCGTGTTCGAGTCGTTCGCCATGGGCGTCCTGATGGTCGTCAACACGTACGTCAGTCAGAACTACGGGGCGAAACGCTTCTCCCAGTGCCCCCGGTACGTCTGGGCCGGCCTCCTGATGGCGCTGACGTTCGCCGTGATGGTCTCGCCCCTGATCTTCGTCGCACGTCCGATCTTCGATCTTCTGATCAGCGCGAAATCCGAGGCCATCCGCCCCTACGCGACCACCTACTTCCAGTACATGGTCGCGGGCATCGCCATCAACCAGTGCGGCGTGGTCTTTCAGCGGTTCTTCTACGGCATCCACCGCCCGACGGTGGTCTTCTTCGTCTCTCTGCTCGCCAACGGTGTGAACATCCTGCTGAACTACGTGCTGATCTTCGGCAAGTTCGGGTTCCCGGCCCTGGGGCTGCACGGGGCGGCGATCGGAACGCTGACCGGGTTCCTGCTGATGTTCGTCATCCTGGGAGGCTGGTTCCTGCATCCGCGCCTCCACGCGAAGTATCAGACGCGCCGCATCCGGATCCGCTGGGAGGACTGCAAGAGCATGCTTCGCATCGGCTGGCCCGCCGGCGTGCAGTTCACCAACGACCTGGTCACGTGGAGCATCATGACGTCCGTGCTGGTCGCCGGATTCGGCACGGCGCACGCGGCGGCCAGCATCATCGGCGTGCGGTACATGTCGCTGTCGTTCATGCCCGCCGTGGGCATCGGCATCGCGACGACGTCGCTCGTCGGCAAGTACATCGGCGAGGGCAGGCATGACATCGCCCGCAAGCGCGCCCACGCGGCCTTCCTGCTGGCGATGACCTACATGGTGACCTGCGCCATCGTGTTCTTCTTCTTCCGGCACGACCTCGTGGGCTTCTTCGCACGCGCGAGGGAGACCGGCGACCTGCCCCCCGCCGAGGCGGCGACCCTGGCGGCCGACATCGTCCGCTTCGGGGGACGGATCATCGTCTGCGCCTGCGTGTTCCAACTGTTCGACGCGCTGGGCATCGTCTTCATCGGCGCCCTCCGCGGCGCGGGCGACACGTTCTGGCCCATGGGGGTGACGATGGCGCTGAGTTGGACGCTGGTGCTCGGCGGCGGGTACCTCGCCACGCAGGCCCTGCCGGACCTGACCAGCCTGGGCCCCTGGCTGGCGGCGAGCGTGTACGTGATCACGCTGGGCATCGTGATGGCCTGGCGGTTCGAGAGCGGCGCCTGGCGCAAGCTCGACCTGCTCGGGCAGCGCTCCGCGGGCGAGTTTTGAGGCTTTGAGATTTGACGCGATTGCGCCCCCGCGGTACACTGGCCCAAGCTGTTACAGGGCACGTAGATACGAGGACACCATGTGGACGCTTCAGGACAACCTGATCGACGTGCGAGGCCCCGGGCGGGCGTTGCGCGGCGTCCGCGCCGGCATTATCGGCGGTGTCCGTCTCTCCGTTCCTTAGGGCGAACGGCTGATTCTGTCGTGCACCGACGGCCCTGAGGCGACAGACCTCCAGGGCCTTCATCGTTTGGAGACCAGCTTCCATGTCGGACAACAAGAAGACATACAAGGACACCCTCAACCTGCCGAAGACCGACTTCGATATGCGGGCCGGACTGCTCAAGAAGGAGCCCGCCATCCAGGCCCGCTGGGCCGAGCAGGACCTCTACGGAAAGATCCGCGCCGCCCGCGAGACGGCGGACCGGTTCGTCCTCCACGACGGCCCGCCGTATGCGAACGGAAACATCCACATGGGCACGGCCCTGAACAAGGTGCTCAAGGACATGGTCGTCCGCGTGAAGACCATGACGGGCTTCGACTCGCCCTACGTGCCCGGCTGGGACTGTCACGGGCTGCCCATCGAGGCGAAGGTCATGGAGCAGCTCGGTCCGGACGCCGCCGGCATGGACCCGATGGACATCCGCAAGCGATGTCAGGAATACGCAACGAAGTTCGCGGAACTGCAGTCGGACCAGTTTCAGCGCCTCGGGGTGATGGGCGAGTTCGACAGCCCGTATATCACGATGGACCCGACCTACGAAGCGGCCGTTCTGGACGTGTTCGCCCGGCTGGTCGAGGGAGGCGTGGTCTACCGCAAGCTCAAGCCCGTGCACTGGTCGATCGAGAATCGCACGGCGTTGGCCGACGCGGAACTGGAGTACCACGACCGCGAGGACACGAGCATCTACGTGGGATTCAAGGTCGACGGCCCCGCGGCGATCCCGCACACCGAGGGCGACAGCGTCTCGCTGCTGATCTGGACGACGACGCCGTGGACGCTGCCGGCGAACCTGGCCGTCGCGGTGCATCCCAGCTTTGCGTACGCATGCGTCCACGCCGAGACGGCGGACGGGCCGGCGACGTGGGTCGTGGCCGAGGAGCGCCTCGAGGCCGTCCTGTCGGCCGTGAGGAACGCCCGGGGCGAGTGGCTGACCGGCTGCGAGAAGACGGGCACGGTCAAGGGCTCGGAGTTGATCGACGCAGCCGTGACGTACAGGCACCCCCTGTTCGACAAGTCCTGCCCGGTCGTTCCGGCCGACTACGTGACGCTCGAGGACGGCACGGGCCTCGTGCACACCGCGCCGGGGCATGGACAGGACGACTACATCACCGGGCTGAAGTGCGGGCTGGACACCTACTGCCCCGTCCAGGCGGACGGCACGTTCGACGAGACCGCACCGGAGTTTCTCCGGGGCGCCGTCGTCTGGCAGGCCAACGAGAGGATCGTCCAGGCCCTCGCCGAAGCGAAGACGCTGGTCCTTTCCGAGACGATCACGCACTCGTATCCGCACGACTGGCGGTCGAAGACGCCGACGATCTTCCGCGCGACGGAGCAGTGGTTCATCTCCGTCGACGAGCCGCTGACCGGCAGTGACGAGTCGCTGCGCGGCATGGCGATGGAGACGTGTCGGCGCGAACCGGATGACGACGGCGTGACGTTCGTGCCCGGGTGGGGACGCAACCGCATCGCGGGCATGCTCGAAAGCCGCCCCGACTGGTGCATCTCGCGCCAGCGAGCGTGGGGCCTGCCGATCCCCGCGTTCTACAACGAAGCGGGCGAGCCGCTGATGACGCCCGCCTCCGTCCGCGCCGTCGCGGGCGTGTTCGCGGACACGGGCTCCGACGCGTGGTTCACGTACACCCCGGCCCAACTGCTGGCTGGCTGGGACGCCGAAGACGACCCGCACGTGGACGACGCCGGCGCGTTCGACCCCGCGAAACTCACCGCGGGCAGAGACATCTTCGACGTCTGGTTCGAGAGCGGTTCGAGTTGGGCGGCCGTCGCGGTGCAGCGCGCCCTCGTCACCGACATCCCCGTAGACCTGTACCTCGAAGGCTCCGACCAGCACCGCGGGTGGTTCCAGCTCTCGCTCCTGCCGGCGCTGGGCGCCCGCGGAACCGCCCCATTCAAGACCGTCCTGACGCACGGCTTCGTCGTGACCGAGGACGGGCTGAAGATGAGCAAGTCGCTGGGCAACGCCATCGACGTCATCGAGCAACTCGACAAGCGCGGCGCCGACATCCTGCGCCTCTGGGTGGCGTCGCAGAACTACCAGGACGACGTCCGCTGCAGCGAGGCCCTCATCGCCCAGGCCGAGGACGCCTACCGGAAGATCCGCAACACGCTGAGATTCTGCATGGGCGCGTGCGCCGACTTCGACCCGGCCGCCCACGCCGAAGAGCCCACGCCGCATTCCGTCGACCTGTGGATGCGCCTGGAGTTGCACAAGCTCATCCGCGACGTGCGGGCGGCGTACGACCGCTACGAGTTCCACCGCGCGACGCGCCTGATGTACGAGTTCTGCACCGTGCAGGCGTCGAGCATCTACATGGCCGCCGTGAAGGACCGCCTCTACTGCGAAAGCCCCGACGCCATCCGCCGCCGCGCCACGCAGGGCGTGATGCGCGAGATGCTCGTCACGCTGGTCAAGCTGCTGGCGCCCGTCCTGCCGCACACGTGCGAGGAAGCCTGGGAGCACATCCCCTTCCGCAGCGATGACGAGCCCGCCAGCGTACACCTGGCCGCCCTGCCGGACTGCGACGAAGACGTGCTCGAACTGGCCGACGACCTGCGACCGGTCAACCCGGACGACTTCCAGGCCTCGCCGGATGAACTCACACCCGGGCCCGCCTGGGTGTGGGGACGCCTGCTCGAACTGCGACAGGTCGGATTGCAGGAACTCGAAGCCCTCCGCAACGCCGGCGTGAAGAACCCGCTCGACACCGAGGCCGTCTTCCGCGTCGCCAAGGACAACGACACGATGGCCCGCCTGATCGAGACGTACCTCCGCGAACTCGAGGACCTGCTCGGCGTGGGCTACGCCCGCATCGAGCGCGTCGACGAACTGCCCGAGGGCATCGTCACCGACGTGGAGGTCTTCGACACGCGCGGGAAATACGAGCGGTGCGCCCGAAGCTGGAAGCGCCGCCCCGACGTCGGCAGCAACGACAAGTACCCCGACCTCTGCGCCCGTGACGCCGCCGTGATGGAGCAGCGGGAAGGCGAGTAGACCCCGCTCGGAAGCCCAACTGACGGTCAAACGGCCCGCGGCCAGTTCCCCGGACGATGGTCCAGACGAAATGGGACTTTCATACCCAAATCGCCGCTGGCGGGCTCCTGCGCACGGTCTTCAGGGCGGCGGCACCGGAATTTCGTTGAGATTTCCTTGTCACGTTCCGCCCCGGGGGCCGACAATATATGAAGTGAACGGAGTCTGATCTAGGTAGCGCTTGGGATGCGACGTCACGAATGATGTCCGCCCGACCGCAAAGGTGCCGCTGCAATGTTTAGTATGTGCCCAAAGGCGAGGGCCCGCACGGGCCTGTCGCCGGCGAATTGTGTGTCGATTCTCTTCGTGTCTTTCTCCCTCCTGCTGTTTCACGGGTGTGCCGTTAGCATCCGCGAGTATGTCAAGATCAGCGACTGGTCGCCTGCCTCGGATCGGCCTCTGGT
>CAZEJA010000165.1:0-6884 GCA_964512215.1 uncultured Planctomycetaceae bacterium | reverse complement strand
AATCCCCCGTGACGAGGCCAGACAAATATGCTTAACTTAGGACCATTGGGCACAGAATCCCCGCTGCGATGAATGCTGCCTCCTGCGCCTCTGTCCGTACGGCCGACCTTCGGTCGACCGCTAAACGGGGGGCGTGACCGAGTCCCTTCGGGATTTGACATTGGACATTCCTTCGGGCATTCGTCATTCGGAATTCGACATTCCCCGGACCGTCCCGACGGGACGGGGTGCTACCCTGCGACGGCGTTGTAGAGTTCGCTGAGGTGCTCGAAGATCCACTTGACCTTCCGGGCGACCATCTGCAGGAAGGGGAAGCCGTCGATCCGCCCGAAGCTGCCCGTCGCCGCGATGGGCAGGACGGCCTCGGCGATCATCGCCTCGCACATGAGGAACGGCATGGCCTTCAGCTCGCCGGTGGAAATCACGTTGACCGAGTCGTACCCGCGGACAAACCGTTTGAAGCGCGACTCGTCCAGGTAGTCCGGCCATTTCGACGGGTCATCGCCGCCGCCGATGATCGAGAACTGCAGCGCCCCGTTGGCGAAGTCGATCACCCGCTGCTGCAGGCGGGCCGCGTCGTAGTCGATCACCGCCACCACGCGCTTGGACTGGAACAGCATGTTCCCCGGGTGCCAGTCGCCGTGAACGATCTGCGGACCCCACTCGGGCATGCCCAGGTCGTTCGCCTTGCGGGCGCACGTCTTGTAGGCCTTCTCCAGCAGGTCGACCGTGCTGGTCAGCACCTCGCCCGACGGGCGCGAGTCCATCGGCAGGGAACTGACCGTGTTGCGGATCGCCTGGCGGATCGCCTGGGCGTTGTGGTAGCTGCCCGTCGGCGGCTTGTAGTCGCTGCGGAAGCCCTCCAGCAGCTTGTGGTACAGGCCCAGGATCCGCCCGGAGTGGTACGTCGCGTCCAGCGAGCCGTCGTATCCGCCGCCCTCGATGTACTCGAACAGCTCGTAGACGTACGAATCGAGCACGAGCATGGAGTTGTTGTCGTCCCGCGTGCCGACCAGGTGCGGCAGGGGGAAGTTCTGACTGGCCAGCGACAGTTGGATCTGGTGCGTGAAGGCCACCTTCGCCAGATCGTCCTTACCCTTGGCGCGGCGCTTGAAGAGGTACTTGCCCCGCTGTGACTCGACAATGAGCTTCGGCGCCCGGCGCGAGCCGCGCGCGAACTCTTCGATCTTGCTGATGATCCCGATGTCGTAGTGACTCAGGGAGATCGCAAGCTCTTCGGCGCCAAACGTTTCGCGTACTTTCGCCATGAGGGGTTCCCAGCCGCCCGCAACCGCGAGCGTGCCGTCAGAGATTCATGGTACCTTGACGCGGGCAAGTCTGGGAAGAGGTATTCCCAAAAACCTTCGAATTCTCCCTCGACTGTGTTGAAGCCGGCTGATGAGCGAAGCGAACCTGCCTGCCGGCAGGCAGGTCGGCCGGACCACGTGGGGTGGTCCGACGATGTCAGGGGGTCTATAATCCCGAGGAAGGAAGACTCTCGTCACCGTTGACCGGCACGATGGCTGTTGGCGACCGCGGAACCGGGCCGGGCGACGGGTGACAGGCGGAGCGAGGTGATCGTATGAGGAGTCAACGGATCCGGATGGGTATCTGCGTGCTGGCGACGACGTCGGTCGTCGCGGCGGGCCAGGTGGACCGGGACAAGCGCATGAGCCCCGTCGTGCAGGCGTACCGCACCGCGCGGCCGGCCGTCGTGAACATCTCGACGACCAAGATCGTCACGGCGAGACTGGGGCTGTTCGGGGATGACATCTTCAACGACATCTTCCCCAGCCCGCTGATGCGGCGCGTGCCCGTCCAGAGCCTCGGCAGCGGCGTGGTCATTCACCCCGACGGGTACATCATCACGAACGCCCACGTCGTGCGGCGGGCGCAGGAGATCCGCATCACGACGACGGACAAGACGACCTACACCGCGAAGATCATCAGCGCCGACCCCGCCCGGGACCTGGCGGTCCTGAAGGTCGACCCCGCCGGCGGGCGGAAGCTGCCTCACCTCCGCCTGGGGCGCAGCGACGACCTGATGGTCGGCGAGACGGTCATCGCGATCGGCAACCCGATGGGCCTGGCCAACACGGTCACCACCGGCGTGATCAGCGCCACCGATCGCACGCTGGAGTTTGACGCGAACGTGAAGTTCGAGGGGCTCATCCAGACCGACGCCCCGATCAACCCGGGCAACAGCGGCGGGCCCTTGCTGAACGTCTGCGGCGAGTTGATCGGGATCAACACGGCGATCCGCCCGAACGCCCAGAACATCGGGTTCGCGATCCCGGTCGACGCGATCGCCGGCGAGTTGGCCGGGCTGCTGGACTTCGAGCGGATCAACCGCGTGATTTTCGGGGTGGCCGTCGCGCAGCGGCGGTCGGCCGACCCCGAAGCCCAGGCGGAACTGCACATCACGGCCGTCCGGGCGGGCACGCCGGCGGCGGGCAAGCTTCAGGTCGGCGATCGGATCGTCGTGCTCAACGGCCTGCCCATGAAACAGATTCCCGACTACGCGTGCGCGATGCTCGGCGCGAAGGCGGGCGACAAGGTCCGCCTGGTGGTCCGGCGCGGCGGCGAGCCGAAGACGATCGTCGTCCCCGTCGCGGCCAAGCCGCGCCCCGACGGGAAAGCCCTGGGACAGAAGCTCTTCGGCATGACACTGCGGGCGATCACGCCGCAACTCGCCGTCGATCTGCGCCTTCCCGTCCGCACCGGGCTGCTCGTGACGGCCCTGGACGAGGGCAGCCCGGCCGAACGGATCGGGCTGCGCCTCAAGGACGTGATCTTCCAGGTCGACCGCTTCTACGTGAAAGACCTCGACGGGCTGGGGCTGATCCTGGAAGACGTCCGGGCCGGGCAGGCCATTCGAATCGGCGTGGTGCGGGGCAACGTTCGGGCATGGGTGCAGATCCGCGCCTGGAAAGGCCCGCCGCCCGCGCCAGAGAAAGGGAACGCTATATGAAGATCGTCGTCGCACCGGATTCATTCAAGGAGACGCTGGCGGCCGACCAGGTCGCCCAGGCGATCGCGGTGGGCGTGCTGCGGGCTTGCCCCGAAGCGAATGTGGACATCTGTCCGATGGCCGACGGAGGCGAGGGGACGGTCGACGCGATGGTCGCCGCGACGGGCGGCGGGATCGTGACGGCCGACGTCTTCGACCCGCTGGGTCGGCCCATGCGGGCGCGCTTCGGCATGCTGGGCGTCTCGGAGCGGACGGCCGTCGTCGAGATGGCCGCCGCGTCGGGGCTGGCGCTGGTCCCGCCGGAACTCCGCGACCCGCTGCGGACGACGACGTTCGGCACGGGGCAGCTCATCCTGGCCGCTCTCGACGAGGGCGCCGAGCGGATCATCGTGGGCGTCGGCGGTTCGGCGACCACCGACGGCGGCTGCGGCGCGGCCCAGGCGCTGGGCGTGCTCTTCCTGGAGGAATCCGGGCGCCCGTGCGTGTGCGGACTGGCCGGGGGTGGGCTGGAGAGCATCGCGAAGATCGACATGACCGACCGCGATCCGCGCCTCGCGAACGTGGACATCCGCGTCGCCTGCGATGTGACCAACCCCCTGACGGGCCCCGACGGAGCGGCGGCGGTCTACTCGCCGCAGAAGGGAGCGACCGCGGAGACCGTCCACCGCCTGGAAGCCGCACTCGCGCACCTGGCGGAGCTGTGCCGCCGCGACCTGGGCGTCAACGTGGAACACATGAGCGGCGCGGGGGCGGCCGGCGGATTGGCGGGCGGGCTCGTGGCGTTCGCGGGCGCCAAGCTCACGCCGGGGCTGGACCTCGTCGCCGAAACCGTCGGCCTGGCCGATCGCCTCGTCGGCGCCGACCTCTGCATCACCGGCGAGGGCATGCTGGACGCGCAAAGCCTCTCCGGCAAGACGGCCGTCGGGGTCGCACGCCTGGCTGCGGACGCCGGCGTGCCCGTCGTCTGCATCCCCGGGCAGTTCGACCGCGAGGCCGCCACCGACCTGTTCACCGCCAGCGCGACGACTGAACTGTTCGCCGCCGTCCACCCCCTCGTCGCCGGCGACGTCTCGCCCGAACAGGCCATGCGAGATCCCGCCAAACTCCTGCGACAGCGCGCCGCCGAAGCGACGGCCGCCTTCTTCGACAAGTAGGGACCCCGTCCTCTTGAGGAGATGACGGGTGCCAACTTCAAGCGGAGACCCGACGGAGTCGGGGCGGAGCTTGTGGGTGTTCTGGGGTTCCAGGCCCGCACCCACAAGCCTCCTGTCGGGGGCCTAGAAGGTGGCACCCGCATTTGCGGCTTGCGGGTGCGGGGGGCAATGAGTAGGCTGTCGGTTCTCTTGAGACGGTGATATCGACAGGAGGACGACATGGATCATTTTGAGTACCGAAACGGCACGCTGCACTGCGAAGACGTTCCCGTGGCCGATATTGCGGCCGAGGCGGGCACGCCGGTCTACATCTACTCGTCCGCCACGCTGCTGCATCACTACCGCCGCATCACGGAGGCCTTCGCCGAGCTGCAGCCGACGATCTGCTTCGCGGTCAAGTCGCTGGCGAATCTGCAGGTGCTGAAGCTTCTCGCCGACGCCGGCTGTGGGTTCGACGTCGTCTCCGGCGGGGAATTGGCCCGCGTGCAGACAGCGGGCGGCGACTGTGCCAAGGTAGTCTACGCGGGTGTCGGCAAGACGGATCGCGAGATCAACGAGGCCATCGCCGCCGGGATCGCCCTGTTCAACGTGGAGTCGGAAGCGGAGTTCGAGAATCTCTCGCGTCTGGCGCGCGAGGCGGGCGCGACGGTCCGGGCGGCGCTGCGCGTCAATCCCGACGTCGACCCCAAGACGCACCGCTATACCACGACGGGCAAGAAGGAAACCAAGTTCGGCGTGGACATCGAGCGGGCCGAGCGATTCTTCGAACGCTACGGAAGTGACGAGCATGCTCACCTGGACGCGATCCACCTGCACATCGGCTCGCCGATCTACTCGGCCGACCCCTACGTTGAGGCGATCAACAAGGCGCTGGCGCTGATCGACGCGGTGCGGGGCAAGGGCTTCGAGGTCACGACGCTCGACATCGGCGGCGGCTTTGCGGCGGACTACGAGGCGGACCGCTCGCCCCTGGCGGCCGATTACGCAGTCGAGATCGTGCCCTTGCTGAAAGACACCGGACTGGACATCATCCTTGAGCCCGGCAGGCAAATCTCCTGCAACGCGGGGGTGCTGCTGTCGCAGGTGCAGTACGTCAAGCAGGGCGGCGACCGCCAGTTCGTGATCGTCGACGCCGCGATGACCGACCTGATCCGCCCCAGCCTCTATGAGGCCGAGCACTTCATATACCCCGCGCAGCTTCCCGACGGCGCCGACGCGCCGCAGCGGCGCCTGGACTACGCGCCGCCCGAGGGCGAGACGGTCGACGTGGTCGGCGGCGTCTGCGAGACGGGCGACTTCCTCGCGAAAGACCGCGTGCTGCCCGCGATGCAACGGGGCGACCTGCTGGCCGTTTTCGGCGCGGGCGCGTATGGCTTCGTGATGTCCAGCCAGTACAACTCGCGCCCCCGGGCGGCCGAGGTGCTGGTCGAGGGCGACGCCTGGCGCATCATCCGGCGACGCGAGACGTACGACGACCTCTTCGCCGCGGAACGCGACGCGTAACGCCGCCACACATTCCGTTCGGCGGCGGAAGGACAGACGTGTGAAAGCGCTGTGCACCGCAATGTGCTGCCTGGCCGCCGCGGGGCTGCTGACCGCAGTCGCCGCCGAGCCGCCGCAACAGTCCCCCACCTCGGCACCGGCAACGGAGGCCCGTGAGGAAACGGGCACGGTACCCGCCAGCGCGTACCGCCCCATCGCACCGACGGAGGACGCTGATCTCGCTGCCCTGCTGAAACGCTTCGAGCACAAGCCCGAAGCGTTCACGTGGCGGATGCAGTTCGTCGGCAAGGGCAAGGGCTTCCGCCTGCAGAAGGTCTCGTTCCCCTCGCCCTTCCGCTCGCCCGTGGAACCCAATAACACGATCCACTGCGAATACTACATGGCCGACCGGGAGAAGGCGCCCGGCGTGATCGTTCTGCACATCCTGGACGGGTCGTTTACCGTCGCGCGCATCCTCTGCCACCGCCTGGCCAGCGGCGGGGTCAACGCCCTGCTGATGAAGATGCCCTACTACGGCCCGCGCAGCCCGTCCGACCGGAAGCACCTGGAGAACGAACTCCGGAAGAACCCGAAGCTGTTCGTCGATGCCGTCACGCAGACCGCCATGGACGTCCGCCGCTCGGCCGCCTGGCTGAGCACGCGACCGGAGGTCGACCCGGAGCGCATCGGCGTGTGCGGCGTGAGCCTGGGAGGCTTCGCGGCGGCGCTGACCGGCGGGGTGGACGGCAACTTCCCGCGGGTGGCGATCGTGCTGGCCGGGGGGGACCTGCCGAAGATGATCATCGGCGCAACGAGCCGGGAGGTGGGCCCGATCTGGCGGGCGTTCCAGCAGCAGAAGTGGACGCCGCAGCAGGTGCGGGACCTGCTGCGTCCTATCGACCCGCTGACCTACGCGAAGCGCCTTAAGGGATCGAAGCCGATCATGCTCAACGCCACGCGCGACCGGATCGTCCCGCCCGCCTGCGCCAAGGCCCTCCGCGAGGCCGCCGGCGCGGAGATCACCTGGTACGCCGCCAATCACTACAGCATGGGGCTCTATCTCGTGGCGGCCGGAGAGAAACTCCTGGAACACTTCTCGCCCGAGAAGTGGTAGCGGCGATGCCCGCGAGGAGGCCCGGCGTATACAATTTGCCGGCCGCCCGCTAAACCAAACGCGGCCCGGGCACACTCATGGGCATGGCATGGACAAGGACACGGCGTCGATGACCACGATCCGAGCCGACGAGTGGGGTGACCTCGCCTCGGCCGTCACCGAC
>CAZEJA010000164.1:0-6898 GCA_964512215.1 uncultured Planctomycetaceae bacterium | reverse complement strand
CCGAATCCCCCGTGACGAGGCCAGACAAATATGCTTAACTTAGGACCATTGGTGCGTGTTCCCGCACATGTAGGCGTCCACGTCGTGACTCTCCAGCAACGCCCAGAAGGCATCGCGCTCGGTGGGGTTCGCGTCGAGGCTGTCGCCGACGTGGCGGTACTGCGGGAAGGCCGGTTCGTGCCCGAACACGAAGATGTGGTCCTTCGTCGTCGCGCTCAGGTCGTTGTCCAGCCACGTCCGCAGCTCGCTGACGACCCTGCCGTTGGTGGCCGTGTCGTTGCCGCTCGTGCTCGTGCCCGTCCCCTCCGTGGTCCCGCCGTCCCAATACTGGTTCAGCGCGACGAAGTGCGCGTTGCCGTGATCCCACGAGTAGCACACGCTCTTCGTGCCCGTCGGGCCCTCGGTGACAATCATGTTCTTCAAGGCCGTCCGGTCGCTGCTGCCGTTGGCGTTGTCGTACTCGTCCCGCAGCCACTCCATCTCCGCGCCGTCTTCCTCCTCGTGGTTGCCGATGATCGGCCACCAGACCGCGCTGACGCCGAACTCGTCATCCACGATCGCGCGGTTCTCGGAGATGTGCCCGTCAACGTCGCCGACGGATACGTGAAACACGCCCGGACCGCTGACGGCGCTGTTGATGCCCTGGCAGACCGACCGGAAATCCTCGTGGTGGCTGCGCATGTCCGCGCCGACTGTGAAGTGGAATTCCTCCGCCCCGGCCGTCCCGGCCGCGCCCGCAAGCATGCAGACGAGTATGGCGCACGTGATCGCTGTTGTCCTCATCGGACCGATCCTCCCCGGCATGCCTTCCGTGCGCCGGTGTGGTGTCGACTTGGCCTCCGTGCAACGCCTATTCTACGGGCGATTCCCGATTTCGACAATGAGATTCCCGGGCGGGCGGGCGGCCACGTACAGCGTGCCTAATGTTCCACGTGGAACACTCCGCAGAAGTGTCCTCGCTCGTTCCGCGAGCAACGTGCCGCTACTCGTCGGGCAGGGGATACCCTCGCCCGTACGCGGAGCCCGGCAGGACCGCGTCGACGTCCGCCTCGCGAAGCACCCAGGCGACGTAGGTATTGCTGTTCGGGCCCGGCCAGTAGCGGTAGCGGTCGCGGAAGGGATAGCGCTGCGGCTCGTTAAGAACATCGCGGAGACGCGCGGCGTTATCGCCGCGAAACTCGTGGAGTACCCAACTGGGCCCCGCCCCGACCCCGGCGTCCGCGGTCATCAGATTCCGCTGAACGTGTCCCCATCGCCCGAGGGAGAAGCGCATGACTTCCCATCGATGCCATCGCTTCCCGGGCGGGTCGTATTCCGCGAACCAGCAGTGGTCCGCGAACGCCTTCGCCTGCGGGATCTTTGCACACCGGAGCTGCACCACGAGTTCGGCCGGCCGGTCGCTCATCGTGAGAAACTGCGACTGGTCCGGAACCCGTCGGCACCCCGCCCCGGTAAGCACCCATGCAGTGCCGATCAGAACCGCGGCGCTCCACCATGCTCGTCGGTCTCGACCCATCCGTTCCGCTCCCTGACGGTCCGATTGCCTCAAACGAACGAGCCGCGAGCGTGAGCGAGCGGGAACTGCCAGTTCCCGTACGACTGGGCGCTGCCCCGCTCCCTTGCGGTCGCGGCTCGTTCCCCCTCCCGATACCCGCTTACCGATACCCGCTTACTTCAGTTCCTTGACCTTCATCTTCCGGAACCAGATCGGGGCGCCGGCGTGTTTGCCCTGGAAGCCGATGTGCCCCTGGAGCGGCAGCGTCGCGACGGGGATGCTCAGCCACGGCGGAATCCTGCTGCCGTCGGGGTTCGTCTTGGCCGACGTCCACTGGGTCATGTCCATCACCGTGACGGTCTCCCCGTTGAGCATCACCCAGATCATGCTGCCCCTGCACGTGATCGTGTAGCGGTTCCACTCGCCGGGCTTCTTGACCATCCGTTTCGACGCGGGAAGGTGCCCGAAGATCGCCCCGCACCGCCACGACGCGGGGGCCTTGGCCCACTTGGCGGCGTAGTCGTCGGCAATCTGAATCTCCACCGAGTTGGGAATCCACTTGGTCGTATTGCTGCAGTGGACGATCACGCCGCTGTTCGTGCCGTCGGCCGTCTTGAACTCCAGGTCCAGGATGAAGTCGGTGTACTGCTTCGCGGTCCACAGGTTGATGTCCCTGGTCGCCGTCAGGATGCCGCCCTCGAACGACCAGACGCCCTTGGCGTAGATGGCGTTGGACAGATCCGGCTTCAGCAGATCCTCCCAGCCGCTCGTGTCCGGGTGGGCCTTGGGCGGAACACTCATCGCTGAGCCCGCGGGGGCGCCTTTCAGCAGCTTCACCATCGCCTTGCCCATCGCGTCGCCGATCAGGAAGTACGTCTCGGCGTTGCCGTTCCAGTGGTAGCCCTGCTTGCTGGGCGAGACCTCCGGCGGGCGGAAGAAATCGCGCGTCTCGACGGCCGCGACGTTGCCGGCGAATTCCTTGTGCTTCGCGACGCCGAGTTGAGCGTTCATGATGCCCAGCCGCCGGTCGTTCTTGTTCTCCCACCCGCCGAAGCCACTGTTGGCGATGACGAACGGCAGGTTCGGTACGCCCAGTTCCTTGCGGACGTCGCGAATGAAATTGGCGAGGTTCTGCTCATACTCCTTGACCATCTCCCCGTTGCAGCCGTCGTTCCACCCCTGGTGCCACCCGAAGCCCGCGATCTCGACCTCGCGACCCGCGAGGCCCGGGAAGTGCGTCTTGAGGTCCTTCAGCACGTCGCGAACGTGCCCCAGCATGTCCCGGTAGTACTTGCCGACGGCGCCGGGGTCCTTCTTGATCTTCTCCGTCAGGCCCTTGCCCATCGGGAAGGTGATCTTCCCCGAACTCGGCGGGCGGAAGTCGACGGCGAGGTCCTTGCCCCCCCACGCCGTCTTGATCAGCAGCACGGGCTCGTCGAGGCAGTCGCCCATGACGTGCCCGAACTGGAACTCCGGACCGATCGTTTCGTCCCGCGAGCCATAGCCGACGCTCAATCCGCCCTTGCGACCGAGGAACCAGATCGACACATCCTTGCGGACGACCCACTTGCCCTGCGCGTCGACGGTGTGCTTGAAGCGGGCCGCCGTCTTGGGGTCCTTGACGAGGTACTCCAGGCTGCCCTTGCCTTCGTTGCGCTTGGGGTCGGCGGGAACCTTGCCCGCCCCCACCATGTTCGACTGCCCGGCCAGGATGAAGACCTTCACCTTGCCCGCCGCTACAGCGTGGATGGGGGACGCCAGCACGACGGCGACCGCCACGGCGAGAACGACGACGCTCAGGATTCGCTTTGCTCTGATGGTCACGGGGACCTCCTTCTGTTCCGGAGTAGGTGTAGTGCCGGTCATTGTACCCACCCGGCGCTGCCCGACAAGTCCCGACAAGGCGAGACCAACGAGCCGCGACCGCAAGGGAGCGGGAACGACCGGTTCTCGCACAGACTGACAGGCCCCGCTCCCTCGCGGTCGCGGCTCGTAGCCTCCTCCGTTCCAAGCCCCAACGGGTCTTGCTTGGGGCACGCGGGAATGCATAATAGAGAGGATGTCGTCCCCAAGGGATGACGGGGTCCCCAAAGGAAAGGCGTAGGAGACATGGCGAGCAGACGAGACTTCCTCAAGGCGACGGGTGCGGGCGCGGCGCTGCTGACGGCCCGCGGAGTCTGGGCGGCGGATGCGACGCGCCCGAACCTCCTGATCATCCACACCGACGAGCACAACTTCCGCACGCTGGGGTGCTACCGCGACACGCTGCCCCCCGCCCAGGCGCTGATGTGGGGCAAGGCCGTCGTCGAGACGCCGCACGTCGACTGGCTGGCCAAAGAAGGCGCCCTCTGCACGAGCTTCTACGCGACGACACCCGTCTGCTCGCCCTCGCGGGCGGCGTTCGTCTCCGGGCGATATCCGCAGAACACGCCCGTCGTCACGAACAGTATCGCGCTGAACGACAACATCGTCACGTTCGCCGAGATCCTCCGCAAGGCGGGCTACGCGACGGGCTATTCGGGCAAGTGGCACCTCGATGGCGGCGGAAAGCCCCAGTGGGGCCCCAAGCGCCAGTTCGGCTTCGCCGACAATCGCTACATGTTCAACCGCGGGCACTGGAAGAAGCTCGCCGACGGACCCAACGGGCCGAAGGTCGACACCGGCGCCAAGCCCAGCTACGACGTCAAGGGCGCCACGCCCAAGTCGTTCACCACGGACTTCCTGGCCGACAAGACGGTGGACTTCATCCACGCCCACAAGGGCGAGCCGTTCTGCTACATGGTCAGCATTCCCGACCCGCACGGCCCGGACACCGTTCGCCCGCCATACGACACGATGTACAACAACCAGAAGTACGCCACGCCCCGCACGTTCAACAAGCCGACGGCCAACCTGCCGAGTTGGGGCCGGCCCGAAGGCAAGTTCAGCGGAATGTCGAGCTACTACGGCATGGTCAAGTGCATCGACGACAACGTGGGCAAGATCCTCAAGACGCTGCGGGCGACGGGGCTGATCGACAAGACCATCATCGTCTTCACGGCAGACCACGGCGATCTGCGCGGCGAGCACCACCGCCAGAACAAGGGCGTCCCCTACGAGGGCTCGGCGAAGATCCCGTTCGTCATCCGGTATCCGGGCAAGATCAAGGCGGGCACGATCGTGAACGAGGCGCTCGGCTGCGTCGATTTCCAGCCGACGATCCTGAAGCTGATGGGCGTGAAGGCGGCGGGCACCGAGCAGGGGCGCGACGCGTCGACGCTGCTGACGACGGGCAAAGCGCCGGCCGACTGGAAGGACATCTCCTTCATCCGCGGCACGAGCATCAACTGGCTGATGGCTGTCACGAACCGGTACAAGCTGATCCTCTCGCCGCGCGACCTGCCCTGGCTGCTCGACTACGAGAAGGACCCCGACGAGGTGAAGAACTTCTACGGCGACCCCGCCTACCGCGAGACGGTGCGCGAGCTCTCGAAGGAACTGACCGCCTACATCGAGACGTACAATGACCCGTCCGGCAAGACGCCCCGCGTTCAGGCGGACCTCAAGTGGGGAATCGAGGGCACGGGCAAGTACACCGCGCCGGATCTGCCCGCCGCCCCCGCCAAGTCCGGCGGCAAGCGCCGCAAGAAGAAGAAGGAATAGGAGCCGAACGTGTGGCTCGGCCCCGCACGCGGGTGCCGTGGCTTGTCCCGCAGGGACAACCACGTTATTCCCGCGCGTCGGCATCGTGGTTGCGGCCTACGGCCGCAGCCCACGGCACCCTCCTGGCACCCGTCAGGTTCTCACCCGGCGCTGCCTGTCTCACTTGCCCTTGCCGAAGCAGACGACCTTGCCATCCGTCGTGCACATCAGCAGACGCCCTTGCGCGGCGATCAGGCCGTCGAAGACGGGCGGCGCATCCAGCTTCTGTTCGGCCAGCGTCTTGCCGTCCGCGGCGGAGACCACGCGCAGGACAGCGCCCTTGCGCCCCTCGAACGCGGCCATCGGGTCGTCGGGATCGACCACATCCGGTGGACCCGCAACGAACAGTCGGTCGCCCGCCAGGACCATCCCCCGGATGCGGATTCGCACCCAGTCATACCACACGGGCGGCTTGAGTCGCGTGTAGCCCATCCCCTTTGTCGCGCCGCGCGTCATGTCATCCAGCACGGGCTCGGTGTCGTTGGCGTCGGCCAGCAGGAGGTAGCCGTTCTTGCCCGGCGTAAACAACGGGCTCTGCCGGTTGCGGGTGGGGAAGGCCTGCAGGGCGTAGGTCCTGTCCGGGCCGACGACCACGAGCTGCCCGGACTTCGCCCCGCGATGGGCGTGGTACCACCCGGGCCAGTTCTCCGAGTACATCCAGTAGGTGCGGTTGAACCACGTGTCGTCGAGAAAGCCGCCCGTCGCGGCCAGGTGCATCCCGGTGCGGCGATCGCCCATGCTCCAGTGGCCGTATTTGGCCTTGTACTTCGCGGCCAGCTTCGCCTGGGCCGTGACCATGTAACGATGGGCACTGAAATTCCTCTTCAAGTCGGGATCCACGGTGGTGTATCCCTCCTTCTTGATATCCATGGCCACCACCGGGTTGTCGGGGTCGGGCCCGATGTATGGCGTCTCCTGCCGGGCGAGCTTGCCGTCGAACTTCATCTGCGTCAGGTAGATCGACTTCCCGTCGCCGACGAGGATGTCGGAGTGCGAGCCCTCGATGTGGTAGGACGGGATGAACGGTTTGCCCACGGCGTCCGTCCGCGTG
Organism: uncultured Planctomycetaceae bacterium; assembly: GCA_964512215.1. Lineage (GTDB taxonomy): Bacteria > Planctomycetota > Phycisphaerae > SM23-33 > SM23-33 > CAZEJA01. The sequence goes on along the minus strand of CAZEJA010000164.1, from coordinate 671 downwards.
GGGGACCACGTATCCACCTTCGTCTGGTGCACGACCCGTCCGGTCTTGGGCTCGATGCCGAACAGGCGAATTCCGCCATCCAGGAACGTGGAACGCCCGGCCGTGCAGTAGACGATGCCGTCCTGCAGCAGAACGCTCCCGTGCACGCGCCACGGGGACTCCAGGCGATTGAACGCCACGATCCGCTGGTCGGACGGCGCCACGCGCAGGCGCCAGACGAGTTCACCGTCCTTGTCCCGCAGGCAATAGACGCTGCCGTCGGCGCACCCGAAAATCACCCCCCCGCCGCAGATCGTCGGCGGAGAGTCGATTCGCCCGCCGGCGATGAAGTGCCAGAGTTGCTTGCCGTCGTCGGCTGCCAATGCATGGAGCGTCTGCTCGTCCTTCGCCGCGACGTAGACGCGTCCGGCCGCCATCACCGGTGGCGTGAGCCTTCCGCCGAGAGGAACGGTCCATCGGGGCGCCGCGTCGGCCGGCACGTCGCATGGGGTCGCACCGAGTCGGGCGCCGTCGTGCCGATACGTCGGCCAGTCCGATGCCGGATCGAGAATCGAGGATCGAGGATCGAAGATCTTCTCCCCGTACGCGGGGCCCTTGTCGAGCTTCGGTCCGGCAGTCGTGGGGGGCGCGGCCTTCGCGGAAGCGCCAGCCAGGGCGTTGAAGCCGGTCAG
>CAZEJA010000163.1:0-6988 GCA_964512215.1 uncultured Planctomycetaceae bacterium | reverse complement strand
CCGGCGTCATCGTCGCAGGCGACAGCTACGGGCAGGGCTCCAGCCGCGAGCACGCCGCACTGTGCCCGATGTACCTCGGCGTCCGCGTCGTCATCGCCCGCGCCATCGAGCGGATCCACCAGGCGAACCTGGTGAACTTCGCGATCCTGCCGCTGACGTTCAGTCGGGCGGAGGACTACGACCGCGTGGAAGCGGGCGACGAACTGCAGATCGAGGGCCTCACGCAGGCCGTCGCGTCCGGGCAGACGGTTTCGGTGCGGAACGTGACACAGGGAGTCGACGTCGAGTGCGACGTCCGCCTGGCGCCGCGCCAGCGCGACGTGCTGGCTGCGGGCGGGCTTCTGAACTACACGAGAGGCGGCGGGCAGTAGGGGACCGATCGATGGTGCGGACGGGCTACAAGGCGGCGGCGACGGCGGCAATAATCGCCGGGCTGCTCCTGACGGCGGGATGCATCCGCAAGCCCGAGGTCGAGCTGAAGAACGTCCGAATCGAGTCGGTCCGCCTCTCGGGCGTCCAGGTCGCCGTGTCCTTCACCGTGCACAACCCCAACGACTTCAACGTGGGCGTGGAGGACTTCCGCTACTCCGTGGCGGCCGAGGGCGGGTCGCTCGCCAAGGGCAGCATGCCGCAGCCGATCCCGCCCATCGAGCCGAAGCAGACCGGCGTGTACGAGGGGCCGGTGTCCATCGACTACGCGACTTTCTCTCGCGTGACCGCCGCGTTGAAGGACGGCAAGACCGTTCCCTGTCGCGTCTGGTGCAGCGTGACGTTCAACTTCAAGGGCCTGTCGCTGGGCGGCTCGCAGACGAAGGATGTCTCGCTCCCCTACGTGCAGGACGTGCGATGGCGTCTGGAGGACGTGCGCGACGCCCCCGACGGCGGCAAGGGCGCCGAGTTCGTCTTCGACATGACCAACCCGAACAAGGACGCCATGACCGTCACGAAGGTCGTCGGTGATTTCTACGTGGGCGACGATCGGGCCGCGAGCGTGGATGCCGCGATCTCGGCGTCGCTGCCGGGAGACGAGACGACGGAACTGGTCGTACCCGCTCCGGATGTGTCCGAGGAAGGGATGAGGCTGATTCGCGCCGCACGGGCGCGCGACGAGTTGCCCGAATTCCGCGGACGCTTTACGATGGGACCGCCCGAGTACCTCCGCAGAGCACTGCCCTGGCTGAAAGGGAAGACATGAACGCACAGCAGACGATGTCAACGACCCGGGCCCTGCAGGCGGGAGCGATTCTGGCCGCCGCGCTGCTGACTGCCGCGACGCCCGGCTGCGTCAAGAAGCCTCAGGTTCGTCTCGTGGACGTGGAGATCTCCGGGATCGACCTGGAGAAGACCGATCTGACGTTGGGCGTCGAAGTGACCAACCCCAACTGGTTCGTCGCGCGCCTCTATGCGATGCGGTACGGCATGACGGTCAGCGACAAGGAGCTCGCGTCGGGCGAGGTCCCCACGCCCATCGAGCTGATCCCCGCCGGCGCGCAGCGGTCATACCGGATCCCGCTGAGCATCACCCATGACGCCCTCCTGCCGTTCATCCAGAATCTCGTGGGCGCCGAAGCGATTCCGTACGCGTTGACGGCGGAGGCGACGTTCAACGTCATCGGCCTGCCCCTGCCGGTGCGACGCGTCCGGACCGGGAAGATCCCGCCGATCCGGGCGCTGCAGCCGCGACTCCAGGCACTTCGCTTCCCCGGGGACACGCCGGCGGTCGTGGAGATCGTCTTCGAGGTCCACAACCCCAACCCGTTCGCGATGGCGATGAAGCGACTCGACGGCGCGGTCTACGTGGGGGAGGAGAAGATTCTCACGATCTACCGCTCAGCGACGGCGGAACTGCCCAGTGGGGAGACGTCCGAACTCGTCGTGCCCATTCGCCTGGGGACGACGGCGATGCTTCGTGCGATGGCCAAGATCGGCAGCGGCCATCGCCCGGAGTTCCGCGGCGCGTTCCTCCTGGAAGTGCCCGGGCCGCTCAAGAAACTGCTGCTGGACGACCTGCCCCCGGAGGACGCCGAGTGAGCCGCCCGGTGGTGACGGTCTTCGGCGCCAGCGGCCCGCGCGAGGGCGACGCCGCCTACACCGTCGCGCTCGAGACGGGGTGGCGCCTGGGCGAGTTGGGGTACGCACTCGCCAACGGCGGCTATGCCGGGACGATGGAGGCCTCCGCCTGCGGCGCGAAGGAGGCAGGATCGACCACGATCGGCGTGACGTGCTCGATCTGGCGGTCGGTGCCCAACGCGCACGTCGATCGCGTCATCCGCACCGAGGCCCTCCCGGAGAGGCTGGCGACGCTGATCGAGTTGGGGACGGCCGGCTATGTCGTCCTGCCGGGCGCAACAGGGACGCTGCTGGAACTCGCGGCCGTCTGGGAGCAGCAGCTCAAGGGAATCCTGTCGCGCCGCCCGATTGTCTGCATCGGGGACTTCTGGAGGCCTCTCGTGGAGATGATGGCCGCGGCCCGGGCGGACAGTCGAGAGCTTGTGGAGGTGGTAGACGGTCCCGAGGATCTGGGGCGCTGCTTCCCGCTCGCAGGGGCGTCTTGATGGCAGGGGAAAAAGGCGTATAATAGAAGCGTACGGGCGGGAGAGGCGTGGATATCACACGGTTCCTATTCATTCTGATCGGGCTGATCGTTGCAGGCGTCTGCCTGTGCAATGTTGGCGTGGGCGCCGAGCCCGTTGCGGCGGAGGATGACGCCGACGGGCTGGGGGGAGCGATGCTGGACCGTCCGGAAGTGCCGATCACGCGGCCGCAGAACTACCAGGAGAAGACGAAGCCCCCCGAACTGCCGGCGGAAGGGACGATGGTGTTTGACCGTCTCTGTCGCCTGGAACGGGACCCGAGCGGCTGGCTGCTGCTGAGCTTCGCGAACGGCGAGGACGAGACGCCTGAAGCGCCGCGATGGGCCCTGCCGTGCCGCCTCCTGGAGAAGATGGAGGGCGTCGCGGCCAAGACGCCCGGCGTGATCTTCCGCATCTCGGGCGAGTCGACGGTCTATGACAATCGCAGCTTCCTTTTGCTGCGAAAGGTGACGGCCCGCATGCCGGCCGAGGACCCGGCGCCGCCGAAGCCGCCCAAGGCTCGCAAGGCGCCGCCGCTGCCTGCCCCGCGACCGAAACCCGCCGAGACTCCCAAGAAGGCGACCACGCAGGGCGATACGTCGGACGAGACGCCGAGTTCGGAAGACATCCTCAACCAACTCCTGAAGGACAAGCCCGGCAAGCCCATCATCCCGGAGATCGAGTCGGTGCAGGACGTTCCGGTCAAGGCCCCGTCCGTCGCCCCCGCTCCGAAGGAGAAGACGCTGCCCGTCGGGCGGGGGAACATGGTGGTCGACCGCATCGTGACGCTCCTGCCGGCCGGCGTGGGCAAGTGGATGCAGGTGAGCTTCGTCTCGGACAACACGCTCCGCGAGCCGCCGATGCGCCTGCTGCCCTGTACGAAACTCACGCAGGCCGAAGCACTCGCCGTGAGTGGTGCGGGCAAGAGCGTCCGCCTGCGCGTCACGGGCGAGATCACCGTCTACAAGGGACGCCGCTACCTGCTGCTGCGGAAACTCCTCGTCGAACGCGACCTCGGGCAGTTCTAAGCCCCGGACCGGGGCAATGTCCAATGACCCAATGACGAATACCCAACCTGCACGCGGAGACTGTGGAATCGACATCGGGCAACCGGAACCCTACAATCCCGGACATGAGCTTTCATTGGCCCTGGGTGCTGAGCGGGTTGGCGGTGGTCGTCGGCGTGGCGATCTGGTCGCTGTTCCGCCCGGGGCGCCAACTCGTCGTCGTGGCCAGCCTGTCCCTGTGGGTCAAGGCGATCGATGCGCTGGACCGGTCGGCCAAGCGGCGATCTCGGTTGGTGACGGCGTCCTGGGTGCTGCTGCTTGCGGGCGCAGTGGCGGCCGTCCTGGCGGCGGCCGGGCCTGCCATTCGCACTACGCGGCCGGTGCGACGCGTGGGCGTCGAGATCATCCCTTCCGCCGAGATTGCGTCCGAGAAGGCGGCGGGGGAGCTTCGCGCCGCCGCGGCGGCGCTGCTGGGCCGCCTGGACCAACGGGATCGCATCCGTCTGGCCCTGCCGGACCGGGCGGCGGAGTGGATGTCCCCGAGCGAGGCCGGGCGCAGGATCGACTCGCTGCCGCCGCGCCCCGTCGCCGCGGATGAGCAGGATCTGCCCCCCGTCGGCGAGGGCGTGCAGCATACCGTCCGCTTTGCGGCTGCCGGCGCCGCCGACCGCAGCGGGCCGAACGTTTCGTTTGTCGCGATCGCGCACGACCTTCCGCCGGTCACGATCGACGCGTTCGGCGCGGTTTCGCTGGCGGACGGCAAGGTGCAACTCTACACGGCCCTGAGGAACCAGACGGACCACCCTGTCGAGATCATCCTGACCTGCCGTAGCGTGGAACCCGCCAAGCCGCCTGTATTGGGCTTCCCCGTCACACTGGGGCCGGGCGAACGGAGGGACATCGTACGAACCATCCCTGCCATCACAGCGGTTGCCTTGGAGGTGACGGCGGGGGGGGAGCCCCGTTCAGGCACCGCCGCTTTCCTGGCGCGGCGTCCGGAATCGGCGCGGGCCGTGGCGATTCTCGGCCCGGACGAGCCGCTGCTGCGGCGATTCGTGGCGGCCTCGGAGGGGCTGGAACTCGTCGCCGACGCCGGGGATGCCGACGTGGTCATCGCCAACCGCATCGCACCGCCGGCGGGTAAGGCGGCGCTCGTGATCGATCCGCCCGTGCCGCCCCCGGGATGGCGCCGGGGCAGGCTGCGGCAGGCGGTCGTCCTGGATGCTGCGGACGTCGCGGCCGACGACCCGGTGATGCGACACGTGGAGACGGCCGGCATCGCCGTGCGTCGCGTAGCGCCGTGGGTCCCCGCCGAGACGGCCGGTCAGAAACGCCTGGTCACGTTTGACGGCGAGGGCCTGATCCTCCGCAACGAGCCGGCCGACTCACCGGGCCGCCAGCCCCCGCCGCGGCGTGTGTACGTCGCCTTCGCGATCGACAGTGACAACACCAACCTGCCCATGGCCGAAGCGTTCGTGATCTTCCTGGCCAATGCGGTGGACTGGTTGTCGCCGGCCAAAGGCGAAGCGACCTGGACATCCGAGACGCCATTGGAGGCGGGACCGCAGCCGGGCTGGAAACGCCTGACTGGATCACCCGACGTCGGGAATGTCGAGTTGCGGGAGCCGGGCATCTACGAAGATCAAGACGGACAGCGACATGCGATCACGCTGACAGGCCTGCAAACGGCGCAGGCCAGCGTACCGCCCCTCGAGGCGGTGGCGAATCTGTCCCTGCCTGATGCCGTCCCGTCCGGACGGGCGGTCGAGGCCTGGCCGGTGTTGGCGATCGCCGCGATGAGTTTCTGGCTGGCCGGGTGGGCGATGCGAGTAAAATGATGGATGGAGAGTCTCTGTGACCGAGCCGCACGATGCCATGCTGTGGGCCGAAACCGACGGGCAGACCGTCCGGTGCGAACTGTGCGGGCACCAGTGCGTGATCGCCGCCGGAAAGTACGGCGTCTGCCGCGTGCGACAGAACGTCGCGGGCTCGCTCAAGTCGATGAACTACGCCTCGGTCGTCGCCCTGAACGTCGACCCGATCGAGAAAAAGCCCCTGTTCCACTTCCTGCCCGGCACGTCGAGCCTGTCGGTCGCCGCGGCCGGCTGCAACTTCCAGTGCGAGTTCTGTCAGAACTGGCAGATATCCCAGTCGCCACGATCAGGGGGCACGCGCACCGGCCAGGCCGTCTCGCCCGAGCAGATTGTCGCGGCCGCGAAGAACTACGACTGCGCGTCGATCAGCTACACCTACACCGAGCCGACGGTCTTCTTCGAACTGGCTTACGAGACATCCGTCCTGGCGGCCGAGCAGGGCATCCGGAACTGCTTTGTCTCCAACGGATACCTGACGCCGCTGGCCGTCGAGAAGATCGCGCCGTATCTGGACGGGATCAACGTCGACCTGAAGGCCTTCAGCGATGCCACCTACCGTCGCGTGATGAGGGCGTCGCTGTCACCCGTGTTGGAATGCCTCCAGTCCCTGGTGGCCGCGGGGGTGTGGGTGGAGGTCACCACGCTGGTCGTGCCGGGCATGAACGATTCGCCGGACGAACTGTGGGAGATCGCCGAATTCATCAGCCAGCAGCTCGGACCGGGCGTGCCATGGCACGTCAGCCGGTTCCATGGCGACTACAAGATGACGAACTGCCCGACGACGCCGCTGGGGACGCTGGAGACCGCCTGCCGGATCGCTTCCGACGCGGGTCTGCGGTACGTGTACTGCGGCAACGTGGCCGGACACGCCGGCGAGAGCACGTACTGTCCCGCCTGTGAGGAACTGCTGATCGAGCGCCGGGGGTTCTCGGTGGCGCGGGTTCGCCTGGCCGGGTCGTCATGCCCCAAGTGCGGCGAGGGCATCGAGGGCGTCTGGTCCGCGCAGTAGAAACGGCGGCACGGCGATGCTGCACGTCATGCCGCCGATAGGGGATAAGGCTGCCGGCCCGGAACCGACCGGGCCGCGTCGAAGCGGCGCCTACTTCTTCTTGCGCCGTTTCCGGCGTTCGCGGCGCTTCTTCGAGCCGATCTTTCTGCGACGTCGCGGCTTGCTCATGAAACTCCTCGGGATCCGCAGGGGCTCGCCGCACAGGCGGCCAGCAACAATTCCCTATCCTACCGGAACCGCGCGGGAATGTCACCCCAAAAGCGGTAGACCTGCTTGCCAGGGAGAGCGCCAGAGACTAGGGGGCGGACATCGGCTTGCCGGTAGCCGGTAGCCAGTTGCCGGGATGGCGTCCAGGAAGTCTGGGCGCCGCCGCATCCGTCCAGACGAGGGCCACGCCGAAGTCGCCAGGCAGCATGAGCCCATACGGAATACCGACTACCGGCGACTGGCTACGGGCTACTCCCCCCCGACGTCGCCGTCGGGACCCAGCGATGCCCTATTCCTCATCGAGTCCCTCGTCGTCTT
>CAZEJA010000162.1:0-7023 GCA_964512215.1 uncultured Planctomycetaceae bacterium | reverse complement strand
CGCGACCACGAGCAGAGCTACCACACGTTCATGTGGGACAACTTCTTCAAGCACATCAACATCAAGAAGTCGAACGTGAACATCCTGAACGGCAACGCGAAGAGCCTCGAGGCCGAGTGCGCCCGCTACGAGCGGAAGATCAAGAAGTACGGCGGCATCGAGCTGTTCGTGGGCGGCATCGGTGCGGACGGGCACATCGCGTTCAACGAGCCGGGTTCCTCGCTGGCCAGCCGCACCCGCATCAAGACGCTCAACGAAGACACGATTATCGAGAACTCGCGCTTCTTCGACAACGACGTCGACCAGGTGCCCAAGACCGCGCTGACCGTCGGCGTGGCGACGGTGATGGACGCCCGCACCGTGATGATCATCGTCAGCGGGCACAACAAGGCCCGCGCCCTGCAGGAAGCCGTCGAGCACGGGCTCAACCACATGTGGACCGTCTCCTGCCTGCAGCTCCATCCGCACGGCTTGATCGTCTGCGACGAGGCCGCCACCGTGGAGATGAAGGTCGGCACGGTCAATTACTTCCGGGACATCGAGAAGGTGAACCTCGATCCCAAGAAGCTCCTCAAGGGATAAACGACGTCGACCACAGAGACACAGAGGACACAGAGAGTTGAAGCGTGCGGTGCGGTAGACGTCTCGGAGGCCGTGACCGCGAACTGGACAGAGAGTCGTTCCCTCGAAACACCCTCTGTGCCCTCTGTGCTCTCTGTGGTAGGCCGTGGAGAACGGAGAACGGATATGTCCGACGTGGAAGAGAGAATCAAGGACGTGGTCGCCCGGACGCTGAAGGTCGACCTGGCCCGGGTGACGGGCGAGTCCCGCTTTGTCGAGGACCTCGGCGCCCAGTCGATGCAGAGCATCGAGCTGATCGCGGCGTTCGAGGAAGAGTTCGACATCGAGATCGACGAGGAAGAAGCCGTCACCGTCAAGACGGTCGGCAAGGCCGTCGACTACATCGCGAACCTGCTGTAGGTCCGCGACCGGACGGGAAGGCACGCAGGGCGAGCAACGCGCTACCAGGCGCGCGGCTCGCCCTGCTTCCTGCGCAGAGCGAACGTCCCCGTCACCCGATCACAAGTGGGGAGCGAGGGCGGATGCCCTGCACAGCCAATGCCCTGAGAATCTTGTTATGCCGCGGGATGCCCACATTGCCCGTACAGACCCAATGGAATTGTCTTGGGAACACATTGAGTGACACGGTCGCCAACCACCCCTTGAGCCATGAGAGCTTGGCCAAGATCTCTTTCGCATTGTGCGTGCCACTGGCCGGGTGCACTTCAACATAGTGCACCTTCTTCACTCCGTGATCGTATCCGATGGCGTAGTCCCATCGCGCATCATGTGGATACGCGGAATTGAGATCAGAGTCGATATCGGCACTACCCAGGAGCTTCCTGGTGTTCTTGGGTTTCACGGCCGTGGAGTTCGACCCCATCGCTCTCAGCCCAGGTCGATAGTTCAGCCCACTATCTGTCACAGCCTTCCGGAAGTTACTCATAGTCCCCGTTCACCACCTTGGCGACAATGTCAGCCGCGTGTCCAGAGAAACCGCTCAAGCCGCCCCATCCAGCCACATCTTCCCGGTCCGACCCTGGATCGAGACTCGAAATATCCTCGACCGTCACCATCCCATCCTCCCTCTTGCCGAAGAAATAGGTGCGGAGTTTCTTCTTCCCCAAGACCTCAGAGAACATCTCCTTCAGGCCAGCGCGCCATCGGGGAAACTGGAAGAGGTCCCGCAATGCCCCAGCCCTTGCCTTCCTTCCCTGAAGTTCCCGGACCGCCCAGATTATGTCGAGAACCGAGGGAGAATGCGTTGAAAGAACAACTCTATAGCCGCGGGATAGCATCTCCAATACCAAGAGCATGAAGGAGGAGATGGCTTGGGGATGAAGCCCCATCTCCGGCTCTTCGATAACCACCCAACGCACATCCTTCTTCTTCGGTGTCTTCGTTGGCGGCATCAGCCAATACAAACCCAGAAGAAGAGGCATGAACTCGCGCTGTCCTGCCGACCAAGCCATGTACGGCAGTCGGGCCTCACCGGAACCCACGTCCAGGACGAGTCGATTCTGGAAGCTCTCCCGATCAAGGTCGACCTTGGCGCCATTGAACACGCTGGCATCAAGGGAATCCCGGAGAGCCTTTTTCAGTCGGTTCTCCTGCGGGAAGACAGCGCTCTTCCCCTGTCCCAGCCCTGCCTCCATGAGTTGGCGTACATGTTCGCTGAAGTTCCGCACACAGAACGGGTCGCCGGCGGCGTAGTCCATGAACGGACGTGGCCACCCGTTCTTCAAGATCAGAACGCGTTGAGCCGGGATCAAGAACACGGACTCTGGGGGCGTCCTCCCTCGTGAGTAGATCAGCTTATCGAAATCGACGGGCACCGAGTCCACCTTGACCCGAGACCGAGATGACCACAGGCCTTGCATGCCTTCGCCGAAGTACAGCGAGAGGAAGTTGCCCCAGTTGTGTTGCCAGTCCAGCCCGTACTTCTTGATGCTCTGTTTGATGGCGCTCCCGTCCTGAGTCAGCTTGAGCAATTGAAGGAAGATACTCTTGCCCGTGGCCTGTGGACCGACCAACACGGTAAGGTCGCCCATGGTCACATCGGCCTTCCGGATCTGCCCGATTGATCGTAGCGTAATCTGTCTCATCTGCTGTCTCTCCATGGTCTGCCGAACGACCGGAGCAAGCCATTCGCTTCCTCGATCAACGCGACTCCAACTGCATGCAGTGTGAGCAAAGCGCCTCGCAGAGGTACTCGCCCCATGAGAGGATAAGGTGGGGCGATTCCCCGAAACATATCGATATGAGAGATGTGTATCTCCCGTGGGCGGTTCTGTCAAGCATGATGCATGGAGGCGGTCATGCCCCGGTGATCTCAGCAGGTCAACCAGGGCGCTTGCCCGTGAGGCCAGGCGGTGGTACGTTGCTGGACGAGCGGACCCTTCAAGGAGCCAGCCATGCCCGACCCGGCGACCCTTTCCGACCATCTCCAGCGGACCGAAAGCTATCTGACCGACACGCTGCTGCCGTTCTGGATCGAGCGGTCGCCGGACCGCGAGTGCGGGGGGTTCCTGACGTACTTCGACCGCGACGGCAAGGCGACGGGGGAGACGGACAAGTCGTTCCTGATGCAGATCCGCATGCTGTACACGATGGCCGGCGCCCATCGCGCGGGCTACGGCGGCGGCGCGTGTGCGGAGCTCGCCGCCCACGGCGCGGAGTTCCTCCTCGATCATTACTGGGACGATGAGCACGGGGGGTGGTTCTGGGTCGCCGATCGCGACGGGACGCCGACGGTGCGGAGCAAGATCGGGTACGGGCAGGTCTTCGGCGTGTATGCGTTCAGCGAATACTTCCTGGCTACGGGCGATCCGCGCGGGCGGGAGGCGGCGCTGAAGACGTACGAGGCGATCTGCGCGAACATGGCCGACACGCGCCGGGGCGGGTTCTTCGAGATCATGCAGCCGGACTGGCAGCCGGAGCGCCCGGGCGCCTACGGCGGCGACCGCAAGAGCCTGGACGTCCACATGCACCTGATGGAGGCGCTGACGACGCTCTACGAGATGACCGGACATCCCACGCACCGGCGGCGCCTGCTCGAGTCGATCGACCTGATCGTCTCGAAGATGCTGGACCCGCAGTTCGGTTGCGGGCTGATGCAGTTCACGCTCGACTTCCAGTCCCTGCCGGCCATCCTGTTCAAGGTCTCGTGGGGCCGCGACGCCGAGCCCGAAGACGGGCTCGCCCGCCCGCTGAACTACACGTCGTACGGGCACAACGTGGAGCTGGCGTGGCTGCTGCTGCACGCCGCCGACGTGCTGGGCGTCGAGCGGTCGACCTACGCGGGGATCGCGCGGAAGCTCTTCGACCAGTGTGTGGAGTTCGGCATCGACCGCGAGTATGGCGGGGTGTACACCGAAGGCCCGCACAACGCGCCCCCGACGCTCGACGAGAAACAGTTCTGGCAGCAGGCGGAAGTGCTGGTCGGCATGCTCGACGCGGTCGCCCTCTTCGGGGAGGACAAGTACTGGGACGTCTTCACGAACGTCTACGACTTCCTGTTCGAGAAGTTCGTCAATCTGGAAGCGGGCGGCGAGTGGTTCGAGCGCGTCAACCGACAGGGCGAACCGGTCGACGACGCCCTCGCGCACGCCTGGAAGATCAGCTACCACTCCGTCCGTTCGATGATCCAGACGGTGAAGCGACTGCGGGGCCTGCTGGAGAAGAATTGAGTCCACGAATTCCACGAATGGCTCGAAACGGCAGCGATTGGCTGGAAGGCGTTCTGGCTGCGATTCCGCGGGCGCGGGTGACGGTGTTCGGGGATTTCTGCCTGGATGCGTACTGGCTGATCGACCCGGACCAGAGCGAGCTGTCGGTCGAGACGGGATTGCCCGTGCGCCGGGTGCGGGAGCAGCGATACAGCCTGGGCGGGGCGGGCAACATCGCCGCGAACCTGGCCGCCCTGGGCGCCGGGCAGGTCCGGGCGGTCGGGCTGGTCGGGGAAGATGTGTTCGGCGAGGAAATGCTGGCGCTGCTGGACGGGCGGGGCGTCGACTGCGAAGGGATGCTCACGGCGGACGACTGGCAGACGGGCGTCTTCGCCAAGCCCTGTGTGGGCGATGAGGAGGGCAACCGCATCGATTTCGGCGGCTTCAACGTGCCGAGCGAAGCGTCGGCCGACGCGCTGGCCGAGCAACTCGACCGGGCGGCGGGCGCTTCCGACGCGATCATCCTGAACCAGCAGGTGCCCGCGGGGGTCTCGACGCCGGAGGTCATCGAGCGTCTGAACGCCGTCGTCGCGGCCCATCCGCAGTGCCTGTTCATTGCCGACTCGCGTCACCGCCCGGAGCGGTACGCCGGGTGCGTGCTGAAGTTCAACGCCCACGAGGCGGCGGCGATGCTGGGCGCGTCGCGTCCGCTGACGGAACCCATCGACGCCACGGAGGCCGGCACCTTCGCCCGGCGCGTGTGCGAGCGGACGGGCAAGGCGGTGTTCGTGACGCGCGGGGAAGCGGGGCTGATCGTGGCCGACGCGACCGGGCTGCACGACGTGCCCGGTATCGCGGTCGCGCCGCCGATCGATCCGGTCGGGGCGGGCGATACGGTGACCGCGAGCCTCGCCGCTGTACTGGGCTCGGGCGGGGACGCCGTAGCGGCGGCGACGCTGGCGAACCTGGCCGCCTCCGTCGTCGTGCGCAAGCTCCAGACGACCGGCACGGCCGACCCCGAAGAAATCCGCCGCGCCGGGGCGGCGCCGGATTACGTCTATCTGCCCGAACTCGCCGACGACCCGAGCCGGGCGCGCTTCGCGGACGGCACGGAGATCGAAGTGGTCCGCGAGTTGCCTGAGAGCCTTCACATCCGCCACGCGATCTTCGACCATGACGGGACGCTCTCCACGCTCCGCGAGGGATGGGAGCACATCATGGGGGCGATGATGGTCCGCGCCATCCTGGGCGAGCAGCACGACCGCGCGGACGAGGCGCTGCGCCGCAACGCCGTCGACACCGTGCGGGGGTTCATCGACCGGACCACCGGCGTGCAGACACTCGTGCAGATGCGGGGGCTCGTCGCGTTCGTCCGCGAGTTCGGCTGCGTGGCGGAAGAGAACATCCTCGACATGCACGGGTACAAGGCGCTGTACAACGAGCAATTGCTGGCCCGGGTGCGACGTCGCACCGATAAGCTCCGCAGGGGCGAGCGGGAGGCGGACGGGTTCCGTATGGAGGGCGCTGTGCAGATGCTGCGGGCCCTTCGCAAACAGGGCGTGACGCTGTACCTCGCCAGCGGGACCGATCAGGCTGACGTCGCGGCCGAAGCCGAAGCGTTGGGCTATGCCGATCTGTTCGACGGGGGCATCTTCGGCGCCGTCGGCGACGTGACGGTCGACGCCAAGCGAGTCGTGCTGGAGCGGATCTTCCGCGAAAACGCCCTGGACGGGCCGGAACTCGTCACGTTCGGCGACGGGCCGGTGGAGATCCGCGAGACGCGAAGGCGCGGCGGCCTGGCGGCGGGCGTCGCGAGCGACGAGGTCCGCCGGGGGAGATTGAACGACGTCAAGCGAGGGCGCCTGATCCGCGCGGGGGCGGATCTGATCGTCGCCGACTTCCGACAGTCCCCCGCCCTGCTCCGTCTGCTGGGACTCGAGTGACCCGCCCCTCCCGAGCCGCTAGAAGTTGTCTACCTTGTCGGGGTACTTGTAGCGGCTGGGCGGCTTGGGCTCTTCCTTCTCTTTCTCTTTGGCCTTCTTCGCGTCCGCTTCCCTTCTGCTGTAGCCGGCCGGCCTCTTGATGCGGGGGGGCGCGACGGGCTTCGGCTTCGGCGTCGGGGAGGGCGTCGTCCCGGGCGGCTTCGCGGTGGGGGTCGTGCAGCGCCTGCTCGTGCACGGTCGGCGCGGTGGGGGCCGCGACGGGCTTCAGCGCCGCCGACTTGCCTACCCCGCCGTACAGCACCATGTTCCGCAGCAGCGCGAACGCGGAGTCCGGATGGTAGCCGTCGACGGCGGAACTGCTGTAGCCGACCAGCGCGCCGGTGATGTCCTCGGCGCTGAAGAACACGCCCGGCCTCTCGTCGACGAGAACGACCTTGAGGTTGTGCGTCTTCATGAAGCCGAGGCGCTTGCGGGTATTGCGCCGGTACTTGACGGTCTTGATCTCCATGCCCGAGAGCTTCATGACGGGCGAACTCAGCGACATGCGGCGCAGCGTCCCCTCGCCGAAGACCTCCCGCAGCATTTCGGCGGCGCACGGGGCGAACCCGGTGAGGCGCCGCAGGCCGAGGGCGGGATTGACCTTGTACCGGGGCCCACCCGCGGCGTCGATGATCAGCGTCCCGCCGCCCTCGACGAACGCCTTGATCGCCTGCTTGTCGGCTGCGGAGAACTGGAACGCGTTGGTGCCCGTCATCAAGGCGACCTTCGCGCCCGAGCCGGCCAGCGCCGACGGAGGCGCCGGGGGAAGGACCTTGACCTCGGTGGCCGCCTCGTTCCGCATCAGCAGCGCG
>CAZEJA010000161.1:0-7037 GCA_964512215.1 uncultured Planctomycetaceae bacterium | reverse complement strand
GGATTCGGCACCGTGGAGGTCAAGGCCTCCGATGCCGTCCTCGCGACGGAGACGAACGCGTTTGTCTGGGAACTGGTGGTCTCCCCGGACCACCGCCGCAACGACGTGGGCACGAAGTTGATGGAGCACGTATTCGAGGAGCTGAAGCGACGGGGCGTGGACGACGTGATTCTGCACGTGTCCGTCGAGAACGCCGCAGCCCTGGCGCTGTACGAAGGCCTGGGCATGCGGCGCGTGATGTACCGGATGTACAAGCGACTGTAAGAAGGAACGAGGCAATGGCGACACCGAAAGCACTGGTGCTGCGGGCGGCGGGTACGAACTGTGACGGCGAGACGCAATTCGCCCTGGAACAGGCGGGCTTCCTGGCCGAGCGCGTGCACGTGTTCCGCCTGATGGAGAACCCCGCGGCCCTGAAGGACTACCAGTTCCTGGTCATTCCGGGCGGGTTCAGCTACGGCGACGACGTCGCGGCGGGCAAGATCCTGGCCAACCAGATGCTGCACCACCTCGCCGACGCGCTGAACGAGTTCCTCGCCGACGGCAAGCTCATGCTGGGCATCTGCAACGGGTTCCAGGTGATGGTCAAGAGCGGCCTGCTTCCGTGGGGGAAGGTCGACGCGGCGCAGGCGAATCACGACGCGACGCTGGCGTGGAACGATTGCGGGAAGTTCGAGGACCGCTGGGTGCACCTGCGGGCCGACTCGCAGACGTGCGTCTTCCTGCCGCCGGGCGAGATCATCGCGCTGCCCATCGCCCACGGGGAGGGCAAGTTCGTGCCCCGCGATGAGGGCGTGCACGCCGCCCTGCGCGACGGCGACCAGTTGGCGCTGCGCTACGTCGACGCCGAGGGCAACTCCGGGGGTTACCCCGTCAATCCGAACGGAAGCATCGACGATATCGCGGGCATCTGCGACCCCACCGGTCGCGTCATGGGTCTCATGCCGCACCCCGAACGGTTCGTCGACGTGACGCATCACCCGCGCTGGACGCGCGGCGGGGTTCAGCGAGCCGACGGGACGCTCTTCTTCCAGCGGGCCCACCGATTCCTGACTGAGGCGTAGTCCCGAATTCCCCTTTTTGCTGGTTTAGCGGCCGACCGCAGGTCGGCCTGAACTCTTCCCGTCTCCATTCCACCGCGCGCTCGTGTCCGCTCGCGGTGTTCCGCAAAAAGGGGACAGTCCCCAACAGCGGGACCGTCCCCATTTTGCTCACCTCGCCAGCCACCTGGTCAGGCGGGCGGGGGTGTAGGTGTTGATCACGTCGGCGGCCGTCGCCCATCCGCGGCGGGCGGTCGACACCCCGTAGTGCATCATGCCCAACTGCTCGACGCTGTGGGCGTCGGTGTTGATGACCAGCTTCGCCCCCGCTTCGACGGCCGCCCGGACGTGCGTGTCGCGCAGGTCCAGGCGCATCGGGTGGGCGTTGATCTCCAGCGCCACGTCGTTGGCCGCCGCGGCGGCGGCGATGGCCTCGATGTCGATCTCCATGCCCGGACGCGCATTGATCAGCCGTCCCGACGCGTGTCCGATGCACCGGACGTGCGGATGCTCGATCGCCCGGATGAGGCGCTTCGTGGCGCCCGCGCGGTCCTGCGCCAGCGCCGAATGCGGCGAGGCCGTCACGAAATCCAGTTCCGCCAGCACGTCCGCCTCGAAGTCCAGCCTCCCGTCCTTGAACACGTCCACTTCGATGCCGGTCAGTACGAGCATGTCCGGGAACGTCGCAGCCGCCTTGCGGATGGCGGCGACGTGCGCCGCGAGGCGTTTCTCGTCGAGCCCGTGGGCCTGGACCTGGCTCTTGGAGTGGTCGGTGATCGCGAGGTACTTGTGCCCGCGGTCGCGGCAGGCGCGGATCATCTCCTCGATGGAGTTCGCCCCGTCCGACGCCGTTGTGTGCATGTGCAGATCGCCGCGGATGTCGGCCGGCTCGATCAGCTTCGGCAGCGCATCCGCGGCGGCGGCTTCGACCTCGCCGCGGTCTTCCCGCAGTTCCGGCGGGACGAACGCCAGCTTCAACGTCTTGTAGATGCTCTCTTCCGTCTTGCCTGCGACGCGCCGCTCGCCCTTGTACAGGCCGTACTCGTTGAGCTTCAGCCCCGCCTGGATCGCCCGTTCGCGCAGGCGGATGTTGTGCGCCTTCGAGCCCGTGAAGTACGCCAACGCCGCCCCGTAGGCGGCGGCCTCGACGACACGCAAGTCCGCTTGGACGCCATCGGCCAGCAGGACGCTGCCCTTCGTCTCCCCTGACGCGAGTACACGCTGCACGCCGTCGTCGGCGGCGAATGCTTGGATGATCTTCGCGGCGGAAGCCTCTGTCGCCTCGCACAGGATATCGACGTCGCCGATCGTCTCGCGCCGGCGTCGCAGGGACCCCGCCGTCGTGACGCGTCTGGCGGCCTTGCACGCGGCGACAAGCTCGAGCAGCGGCGCGGCCGCCGCTTCGGCGTCGCTCAACAGCACGCGTCCCGCGGAGGCAACCATGAACGCAAGCGACTCGGCAAGCTGGGCGATTTTCTTCGCCCCGAGCCCCTCGATGCTCTCGAGCTTTCCCGGGTCGCCCGTCACGGCTGAGCGAAGCTCATCGACCGACGTGAGGCCCGCCTGCTTCCACAGCTTCGCGACCGTCTTGGGCCCGAGCCCGCCGACCGTCAGCAGTTCCGGCAGCCCCTCGGGTACCTGCGCGAGCAGTTCTTCGTGCACGTCGATCTTCCCGTCGGTGAGGAACTGGCGGATCTTCGCGGCTGAGCTCTTGCCCACCCCCGCGATGCCCTCCAGCCGATCCTCCGCAGCCACCTGCGCCAGGTCCTCCGACAGATCGCCCAGGATCCGCGCCACCTTCCGGTAGCTGTTGACGCGGAAGCGGTCGACGCCGAGGATTTCCATCAGGTCGGCGATGCGGGCAAAGATGTCGGCGATCTCACGATTCTTCATGATTGCCCCTCGTGCGGGACTCGATGCTCTTTATCCAAGCGTACCGTTCCCCCCGCCTTCTCCGCAAGCGGCGGACATCCTCCGGAACGCGCTTGCCCCGCCCCCCCCCAGGCGGGTAATCTCACACGCACAACCCATTCACCAATGAAAGGGGACGCAGATGAAGACGATGCGCCGAGTTACCTTGCTGCTGCTGGTCCTGTCGACGCTCGTGCACGTGCAGTGCTCGAAGCGCAAGAAGGACAATCCCGGCGTCGAGCCACGGGTCACCATCAAACAGAGCTATCCGCCCGGGAAGTACAGTGTGGTCGTGGACATGGACCAGAAGCAGAAGATCGAGGGAGAGGGTTCGCCCCAGACCATGCAGTCCACGATGACGATCGAGATGCTCATGGATGTCGCGGAGCCCGCCGCCGACGGCAGCACGGTCCTGAAGATGTCCTACTCCCGCTTCGCCATGAAGGGCAGCGGGATGAACGTGGACACGAATGGCCCCTCGCCGCCGCCCGGGACGCCCCAGGCGATGGCCGATCAGGCCTACCGGATCATGATCGGACATGAACTGACCATGAAGATGAGCGCGGAGGGCGAGGTCCTGAGCGTGTCCGGGATCGAGTCGCTCTGGGAGAAACTCGCCGCGTCCTTGCCCCAGGGCGGAGCCGCGATGCTGGAGGGGTTGAAGGGCATGGTGAATGACGAGTCGCTCAAGAATGTGATGGGCGGAGGGGAGGAGTTCATGCCGCCGAAGGCCATGGGTGTCGGGGCGGTGTGGCACACCAAGACGACTACGGACGCCCCGATCATCGGGGCAATAGACGTCGATTTCGAGTGTGAGATGACCGAGTTGGCCGACACTCCGGCGGGCAAGGTCGCCCGGATCGCTTTCAACGGGACGATGGAGAGCAAGGGCGGCAAGTCGCTTTCCGTCGGGCCCGCAGCCATGGAGTTCGGCGAGATCGAGATGACACAGGAAGGCTTCATCCGCGTGAATGCCGACACCGGACTTCTCGTGGACATGGAGATGCAGCAGGTGGGCACGATTGAGATGTCGGTCCAGCAGCCTGGCGGCAAGAAGCTCGATATGACGTCGGACCTGAATCAGACGATCAAGACGACCATTACGCCGGTGGAGTGACCCGCCCGGCGCGATCAACGCAGACACATACGGGTGTCAGGAGAGCGGCGATGAAGAAGTGGACGGTGACGGGGGCGGTCTGTCTGGCGGCGACGGTTGCGGCGGGGCAGGACGCTCCGCGTCTGGGCGACGAGACGAAGATCATGACGCTCAGCGAAGACGCGAAGATCCGCGAGAACAAAGGGATGTGGTCCATGAGACTCTCGCCCGACCTGAAGCACCTGCTGTACATTCGCGGCGAGCAAGCCCACGTGCCCGATCGCGATGGGGAACTGCGCCAACGGACTGTCTACCGCATGATCCTGCGGAACGTGGCGACGGGTGTGGAGAAGGTTCTTCCGGCCGCCGCGGTCGACGTGGACGACTACATCGTCGCCTGCCTGTCGATGAACGTCTTCGGCCCGAAAGGCAGGACGATCGTCCTGCCCCTGCCCGAGGACCCCGAGGGCGATGGTATCGTGTCGGTCAAGGGAGGCGGCAGCGGAATGCAGGTGGGCCTGTACGACATCGCCTCGGGCAAGGTCGATCGCCTGGATGTGAAAGGCACGGTCATCTTCCCGAGCTTCGACGGCAGCGGCAAGAAGCTCATCGTGCTGTCCATGGACATCCGGGCGATGTCCGGAACGCTCTACGTCACGCCGGTCGACAAGATCGACCTCAAGCCGCTCAATCAGTGGGGCCTTCCCCGCACCCCGTGCCCGACGGCCGAGGTGATGCCTCTGCTGCTTCCGCCAGATCGCGACGGTCCCCCGAAGGCAGGCGTTGTGCTCTACGACCTGAAGGCCGACGCCGCCAAGTACGAGCTCACGATGGACGAACGGGCCGCGAAGGCGGACGACTACAACCCGCAATGGACGGCCGACGGACGGTACTTGTACTACATCGACCGGAAAGACGAGGCCGACGGGACCCGGACGCTCACCAAGTACTTCACGCGCGTCTGGGACGTGAAGGAGAACAAGGAGGCGGGCATCGTCGACAGCGCGGTGGCCATCGGGCCCGGGCCCGGCAAGAGCACGGTGGTGTTGGGGCGGATGGGCCCGGACAAGGGCTCCGACGAGCGCGTGATGCTGCACAATGCCGCTCGGAGCGTCACGTGGACCCTGGCGAAAGGCCGCGTCCGCCCGATCAGCATGCAGTCGGGACGACTGGTCTATGTCCGCATGGCCGACGACGGGACGGAGACCGTCTGCACGGCGGAGATCATCGTGCCGAAGGCCCCCGGCAAGTAACAGCATTGTCGCGTGCGTGCCGTGGGCTGTCCCCTGGGGACAACCACGTTCCGTTGCGGCGGAGGCAGCGTGGTTGCTCCGCCGCGCTCCGCAAGCCACGGCACCCGGTCCAGCTTGGCGCCCGGTTGCCGTTCTTCCCTCTGTTTCTCTGTGCCTCTGTGTCGCGTTGTCTGTCGTTGTCGGCGAAAGTTTTCCAGAAATGCTCGGGGGAATGTGTACATCCAGCCGAATCCTGCTATGGTGCGCCGTGATTGATCTGCGTGTCCGGCTGGGCGGAGCTCGCGGCACGGATGGCGGCGAGCGGAGTTACGCGTTGCGGTGAGGGACATCGGCAACCCCAGCCGGCCTTTAGGATGCCGGACCCGGATGTCTTCCAATCGGTCCGTATTGTTGAACGTACAGCTGCCGGACGACTTGGCTCGACGGGCCTTGAGCGAGGGGGTGGACTCCCGACAAGCCTGGCTGACCGCGGCTACCGATCTGAATCTGGGGGGACACTACGAGAAAATCTTCCTCGTCGTCCTGCCCGATCGTCTCGCCACCATCGGTGAACCGACCAACGGCGAGCCCGTCGTCACCGTCTGCCTCGAGCGCGAGAGCATCCAGTCCGTCCGCACCCGCCACGGGGTGGGCGGCGGGTTCCTCGAGGCGATGATCGACGACGTCTACGTGGAGCTGCTGGCCTACTCGAACCTCTACGCGGAGGTCTTCCACAAGGCGGCGCTCAAGCTGGAGGCCTGGCTGGAAGGGGGCCTGCCCGACGTCACGGACGACGACGACCAGGACCCGCGCCGGTGCCCCGAGTGCGGCATGGCGCTGGAGTTCAAGGGCGACATCTGCCGGCGCTGCATGAAGCGCACGGCCGTCTTCGCTCGCGTGCTCAAGCTGATGCGCCCCTACGCGGGCAGGGCGATCTTCATGATGGTGCTTGTGCTGGTGGGCATCGGGCTGGACCTGATCCAGCCGCTCGTGGTGAAGTTTCTGGTCGACGTGGTCTTCGCCCCCGAACAGGCCAAGAACCCCGTTCTCCCGCTGGACGAGGCCCTGACATGGCTGGTGCTGCTGGTAGTGGTCCTGTTCGGCGTGAAGGTCGTCTCGACGGTGGTGCAGATCGTGCGTGCGCGGCTGGCCAGCTTCGTCGGCACGCAGATTTCCTATGACATGCGGTCGCGCGTGTTCCGCCACCTGACGACGCTGTCGGTAGGCTACTACGACCGGTACAACGTCGGGCAGCTCATGAGCCGCGTCGTGGGCGACACGGGGCAGATGCGCGGCTTCGTCCAGCAACTCACCGGCGGGTTCATCGCCCAACTGCTTCGGATCATCGCCGTCGGGATTATGATGTTCAGCCTCAGTTGGAAGCTCGCGATCATCACGCTGATCCCCGCTCCGCTGGTCGTGCTGTCGGCGGTGTTCTTCTGGAAGCGGATCTATCCGCGCTACTTCCGCGTCTGGGACGGGCGCAGCAAGCTGCACGGCGTGCTGAACACGATCCTCTCCGGCATTCGCGTGGTCAAGGCCTTCGGGCAGGAGTCCAGCGAGGAGGGGAGGTTTGGACGGTCCAGCGAGTACGTCCGCGATTCGATGCGCGGTGTCGAGTACACCGGGGCGGTCTTCCACCCGTCCGTCGCGCTGCTGTTCCAGCTGGGCGGCATCCTGGTCTGGTTCATTGGCGGGCGATGGGTGCTCGGCGAGGCGATGACGTTGGGCGGGCTGCTGGCCTTCCTCATCTTCGGT
>CAZEJA010000160.1:0-7050 GCA_964512215.1 uncultured Planctomycetaceae bacterium | reverse complement strand
CGTGGTTCTGCGAAAGGGCCAGTGGCTCATCGCAGAACCACGGCGTCACTCCGGGAAGTCCGGCGCCTCCTCGGGCCCCTTCACCCCGCAGTGACGCCGTGGTTCTGCGATGAGCCACTGGCCCTTTCGCTTCGACCGGCTTGGGGATGCGTCAAGAACGCATGGGCGACACCCGAGTTCTTCGCGGCACTCGAGCACACATGCAAGCTGGCTGACGGGATTGACATCACCGCCGAAACGGAGGCCGAGAAGCCTTTCGACCGCCCTGACGACCTGAGCCATCGAGCGGGAGCCCTGCTGGACGCGCTCGACCGTCCTGCAGTTCACCAGATGCCGTTACGCCAGGCCTTCGGCTTGTTCTGGGAAGCGGGCCGGGCTGTGCACCTTGCCCGTCAGGACGACGCTGCCATCCTCGACGTGCCCTCCTCGAGTGGGCAGGTGCTCCACGCTCTGGAACAACTCACGCCGGATGCCCGCTCGGGCCTCCGCGATGTGTACGTCCAGTACCGTCTCCTGGTCCGCGACAAGCCGAACGAGGCCGCCCGCTGCGTTCACTGGATGACCGCCTACGCGAAGCGTCTGCGGACAGTCCTGTGCCCCGACGGTCCTTCGGTCGCCGGCTTGCCGACGCCGCCCTGTCCATCGGCGGGTTGACCGGCGGGACCGGCTACGCGGGGCGGGCAGGGAAGTGCTGAAGGAAGTCGCCGAGAACATCCGCACTGTCTTCTACGTCCGGCCCCATGGCGAATCGATAAACGTCCGCGCGGCGGATGGCGGACAAGCTCGCCCCGAGTCGCCGCATCGCCAACCCCATCTTGGACAAGACCTCCCACCCGGACCGCTCCAGCACGAACTCGACGCCCTGGTACAGCCCCAACCCGACGACGGTGTTCTTGATGAAGGGCGTGATCGCGTAGCGTCGCGGAAGGGGACGGATGGACGACGGACCGGCCAGCCGCCGCTCGCCCAGCAGCACGGCGCCGATCGGGCAGGGGCCCGCAAGACGGTCCCGGAAGTACTCGATATCGATCAACGTCTTGGGGCAGAACTCCATCCGCTCCACGGTGCGGCAGAAATGCGCGGGGATGCCCTCCGGCTCGCCGCCCACACGCACGCCGATCCGCAGTGGGAAGGGGAGAACGGAGCCACCCGGACCCAGTAGCGGCGAGTCCTCCGAGAGAAGCTTCACGCTGCCTTCCTGCAGCAGCCGCATCGCCAGCGTCGTCTTGCCTCCGCCCATGGGCAGCAGGAGCAGCACGCCGCGGCCGCCCGCTTCGACGCCGAGGGCGTGCACGCGAAACAGGCGCTTCGCATCCAGATGGTGCCCGACGCGTGACAGGATCGTCAGGAAGGCAATCTCGTGCGCGAGGTCGCGACTTTCACTGTGGATGCGGTAGGTCTCTTCCTGTTCGTGGACGATCGACAGCCCTCGCCCGAAGTAGTCCACGTAAGAGACCTCGCCGTTACGGTAGACGATGTTGCGGGGCGTCTGCAGCGTAGCCGCCAGGGCGGGCAGGTCCTCCCGCGGCCCGGCGTCCGAGAACACGTCCAGATGGACGTCGGCCTCGTTGCTGTCAGACAGGAAATAGGAGTAGTCGCGCCGAACGTCGTCCGCCAGCTCCTCGCGATCGCATCGCACCGCGACACGCAGCCCGTAGAAATCGAATGAGATGTCCGGGGAATCGCTCATCGTCGTTGACCGTGCGGACATGGTACCGGTGCATGCGGAGCAGGGCAACGCCGCCGCGGAACGCACGGACTTGGCTTCAGATGACGAGGCCGGAGTCGGTCCTACGGTGTCTTGAGTCTCCCGGCGGCCTGGCGGTATTCGTCGAGGGCCTTGCGGAGCTGCTCGATCTTCTTCTGCAGGTCCTTGTCCTTCATCGCCTCGGCCATCTGTTCGGGCACGTTTTTGGCCTGGCCGAGGCGGGATTCGTTGCAACGGCGAATCGTCCAGTCGGTGTAGTCCAGCGCCCAGAGCCCGGCCTTCTCGTAGAAGCCCGCGTCCATCTCCTCGAGGATGGCTTCCATGCGGTCGGCCTTGCGCTGCAGGATCTTCGCCGCGTTGCCGTAGAGGAGCATCTCGCTGCGGGCGGCGTCGAAGCTGCCCTGGCGGATCGTGCGGTCGAGCCCGTCGGCGTACCCTCCG
This sequence comes from uncultured Planctomycetaceae bacterium, assembly GCA_964512215.1. GTDB lineage: Bacteria > Planctomycetota > Phycisphaerae > SM23-33 > SM23-33 > CAZEJA01. The sequence goes on along the minus strand of CAZEJA010000160.1, from coordinate 4,901 downwards.
TTCAGCTTCTCGTACCAGGCGGAGCGGGATTTCTGCTGGAGTTCCGGCTGGACGTTGAAGCTCTCCAGCAGCGGCCAGTCGTCGGTGCGGAAGGGAGGCAGGGGGTTTTCCCAGGCGCCGATGTTTGCGACGGGGTACGAACCCCAGCCGTATCGCAGCGCGACGGGCTTGTCGACCAGGTCGCTCCAGACCTCCAGGGCCTTCTTCTCGTTGTTCGGCAGGACCTTGGCGGGATACCACCGCTGGTCGGCGCCCGCGATGAGAAACCCGCCGAGGTACTGCGAGTCGTTGCCCGACCACGTCGCGATCCTGGCGGGGTTGCTGACTTTCTCCACCTCGTACCCGCCTTTGACCCGCTTGCGGCGTTCTCCCTGCTGGACGACGTGAACGAAGGCGCGACCGTTCTCAAACTCGACCCGCTCTACCGAGAACGACTGGTCCGGAATCGTCTTGTACACGTCGCGCAGCGCCCAGTGGACGGCGCGTTCGGCCAATGGGCGCTTCCAGCTCGGGTGCAGGCCTCGGCCGACGTCGTGGGCCGGGATGAAACCGGTGTGCGGCGTGGCCAGATGCGTCTGGTAGTGGATGTCGCGGACGATGGCGGTCCGGTTGACGGCGCCCAGCTCGGAGATCGGGAGCTTGTTGTGGCCTGCTCCCTGGAGCGTGATGATCCCGAACGGCAGCTTCTCGTCGCCGAACGCGTCGCGGAACGAAGCGATGATGCGCGGGAAGATGTGCCGGTACCGCGTGACGCACCAGGTCAGCACCTGCTGTTCGCCCTGGAGGAATAGCGCGCCGCGGACGGCCAACGGGCCGATCGGGGCGATCCGCCCGTTGAACAGGCACGAGATCTTGCGCGGGTCCCTGGGGCCCTTGGGGGGACGGTACTTCGGTTCGGCCGGCGGACGCTTCTTGTCGGCCTTGGCGGCGGTGACGGCCTTCTCCCACTCGGCGCGCTGGGCGGCGTACGACTTCTCATACTCGGCGAGGACCTTCTTCCGGGCGGCCTCGTCTTCCCAGGCGGCGACCGCCGCGTCGCGGTCGGCCATCATCTCCTTGACTGCCCAGAAGTCGATCGTGCGCAGGCGCTCGACCGAGCACCAGAAGTTCCCGTGCGCGCCCCCGGAGGCGGCGTTGATAATCCCGACGGGTACCTGGAGCCTGCTGTGCAGGTACTTGCCGAACAGGTAGGGGATCGTGGAGAGCTTCTTCGCGTGCTTGTCGGTGCAGGGCAGCCAACTCGCCCGCTCGCTCATGTCGTCCAGGGCCTTGTAGCTCGCGTTACGAGGCGGGGCGGAATACCGCAGGCCCGACAGGAGCAGGCCCTCCTTGTCCAGCCACCCGGTCTTGTCGCCCGCATAGGCCATGTTGCTTTGCCCGGCGGTGACCCAGACCTCGCCGACCAGTACGTCGAGAATCGCTGCCTCTTCCTCCCCGCTGGCAACGCACAGGAACTTGGGACGGAAGCTCGCAGCCAGCGGCTCCAACTTCACGGACCATCGCCCGTCCGCGCCAGCCTTCGCCATTCGCCTAACCGTGGTGAACGCGGGGGCGTTCTCGTGGACATACTCGATTTGTACGACGGGGCCGGCGTCGTCGCCGGCTTTCTTCGCCTCGGGCTGCTCGCGCTCCAACGCTTCTTGGCCCCCCGCCGCGATCGCCTCCAGCCGGGATTCGGTCACCGTGACCGTCACCTCGGCGCCCGGATCTGCCCACCCCCACACGGTCAGCGGCTTGTCCCGCTGCAGCACCATGTGGTCGTTGAAGATGTTGGCCAGGCGAAGCTCGGCCTGGGCACTACCGACTGCAGCGGACATCACGCACACCAGAAGCACGCAACCCAGGTTTCTCATCGTATGGTCCTTTCAGGTCCGAGGCGGCTCCACAGGCTCACGGAGTCGACGGGGCGATCTTCTCCAATCCCTCGATGCCCTTCCGCAGATTCGCCTCCGCGGTCCGGGCACGATCGTAGCGCCATTTCGTGCGCCTCTTGACCGTGTCCGACAGGTAACGCTCGATTTCCGCCACGATACCGGGCAGGGCCTCCTTCTCTGCTCGGATGTGGTCCCGAATCATTGGGACAGCATCGGCCCCCGCTCGTTTGAGCAGGTCGCCGATCAGGGCGTTCTGCGCGGCCCAGCCGCGCCGCGTGTAGATGCGGCACAGCGCCCCGACCTGCTCTCGCGACAGACGCTCCCGGGAGGCATAGTCGATCAGGTCCGCCAGGTCCGCCAATTCGGCGCTGATTTGCCGGATGTCCTCACGTTCCATCGCGATCCGCGACAACGGCACCCCGGACTGGCGGGAGTTCTTCGGCTTCCAGAACTCCTCTTCCTTGTCCAGTTCCACCAGCGCGTCGGTCAGCCTCTGCTTGTTCTGCTCGACGCACGCGCGGAGAGCCGGCAGCGCCGCCTTGCCCCAGCGCTGCATCGCATGCCGCGCCAGGGCAAGCTGCTTGTCATAGAGCGGCCTCATGTAGAAGCTGTTGTGCTTGTCGAACGGGTACCGGCTGCCCCAGGGGCGCTTGACGAGGAAGCGGCACAATGTCTGAACGTCCGCGGCGGCCGGCCGATCCTTGGCGAGCGCCTCGATCAGCGACGCCAGTTCCTTCAACTCGCCGACGCGCCGGTCCAGTTCGGCCCGCTGCCACTCGAGCGTCTCGATGTCCTTTTGGATGGCCTTCTTGATCTTCCGGTCCTTCTCCGCCTCCACCTCCGCTTGCTTCGCGGCGATCTGCTTGTCGATCGCGGGGCGCAGCGACGACCGCCGACTCTCCAACGCTCGTCGCAGGACCGGCAGGGCGTCTGCGCCACGTTCCGTAATGTGGTTGCGGATCTGTTGTCGTTCCCACGCGCCGAAGGGCCGGCTGGACAGATAGATATCACACAGCGACCCCATCGCCTCGTCGCGCGGCCTGGTCCCGTGCAGGCACCGTACGAGTTCGGCCGTGGTTTCCATGTCCCGGCGCCACGCGACGAGATACGCAGGCGTGCCTTCCTTCCACCAGCCGGGGCGTTCCCGCTTGCCGGCCTGGATCCGCTGGTGCAGCGCGGCTTCGGATTTGCAGAACGCCTCGACGATCGGCAGGGCCTTTGGACCGATCTTCACGACGATCCGGTGCGGGTACTCCACGATGGGATACCAGTAGGAGTTCACTTCCGACTGCTTCCGGGCCGCGAACCGCAGGATGTCCGGCAGGTGTTCGAGCACGAGCGGATCGTCCGCGTATCGCTCGAGGATATGCAGGGCGCCGTTGGGCGGGTGGTTCGAGAAGAACCCGTACATCATCAGCACTTCGGGGTTGTTGAGCGTGTCGATCGCGGTCTGGACGTGCGGCCCGCACAGTTCCAGGTGGGCCGTCGTGGCCACGATCATGGGTTTGTACCGGTCCGGCACGGTATCGCGAACGCGGTTGGCCGTATCGATCAACTGCATGGACAGTTTCGTCCGGACGGCCGGGTCCTTGAGGCCGTATCGATTCACGTTGGCCACACTGCCTCCCTCGTGCTTGGCCAACTCGAACAGGATCTCGTGGATGTCCTCATTGAGGACTTTCATGCCGATGATCAGCCCGCTGGCTGCCCTCCGGACGAGTGGGAACTCATCGTTGATCAGCGGGCGGACGAGCTTGATGATCTCGGCCTGTTCGGCGGGCACGTCCGTGCGGTATTCCGCGCTGTCGGAGGCGTACATGTGTCTCAGCGTCGCAAGCGCGCCGGCGCGGATCCCGTGATGCTTGTCCTTCAGCAGGCGCTTGAGCAGCGGCAGCACCTTCTCGCCGTGCTCGGCCAGGGCCAGGGCGGCCCCGCCAGCGGGGGCGCCGCTGAAGTGAGCGAGGAAGCCGGCGATCTTCTCGGGCGCCATGCCGTCGAAACCGCGCTGATTCGTCCGGGAGATGTACTCGGGGCTGTGGGCGAAGCCGTCCCGCAGGCTCCCCTTGGTCAGGTCGAGTTGCTTGATGACCTCATTGCGCTCGACCAGCGGCGAGGGCTTGACGGGCTTCGGGTCCTTGAACTTGCCTTCCCCCAGAGACTGACGGAGCTTGGCGGCTTCGGGCCGTTCCTCGCCGAGCATGCGGGCCAGGAGATCGAGCTGCGTCTGCGCGGTGGCCGGTCGGCCGTCGTCGATGGTCTTGCGGATGATCTTCAGCGTCGCGGCCGCGTGCTTCTCCAGTCGCTCATGGGCGGCCAACAGCTTCCGCGCGTACGTCAGACGGTCGGCGGGCGCGGACGTTTTGATGTACGCATTCAGGAACGTCCTCAGTTCGTCCCACTTCTTGTCCTTGTAGAGTTGGGCTGCCTTCTCCAGGCCTTCCGGCGGACGCTGGGCGAACACGCTGTCGCCCCCGAGAATCTGCAGGCGGCGCTCGGGCAGGCAGAGGAACAGGCCCACCGCGGCGGTCATGTTAGGATCCGTCCATCGGCTGCCGCGCATGAAGGTGAGGCTGCCGTCCCGCGCGCGACCCATTTCGTACGCCCACCGCATGTGGTTCATGAACGCGTGGAACTCCTCCCGGGGCGCCAGCGCCGGGCCGATCGGCCCCCAGACCTGGCTGAAGATCCCCTCGGCGTGCCCCCGCTCGCGGCCCATCCACATGTAGCAGGCGCTCCGCGCCCAGCGTTCGGCCATCTCGTGCTCGCCCAGCAGGTGGAACGCGACGGCGGCCGTGCTGTTCATGCCGTTGTCCATGCGCCCGGTGCGCTGCCCGCTGGGCGAACCCAGTCCATACGGGAAGTTCGAGCCGCAGAACTTGCCGAAGAAGCGGATCGACCGCGGCAGCGTATGGGGGAAGGGCTCCACGCCGCACTGCCGCGCGATGCACACCCCCCCCAACGCCCCCCCCCCCGCCCAGTTGACCACCCCGTACCCGCCACCCCCGGTTCCCCGGGCGCGGGTGTTGG